>MPMW01000057.1 GCA_002238705.1 Acidobacteria bacterium bin61
CCGGCGCGCGAGCTGGCTGCGGAGCGAGCGCGTGCCGCGGTCCGCGACGTTGTGCGCCTCGTCAATGATGATCACGTCCCAATAGGCCTTCTCAAGGTAGGTCCGGTACTCGGCGTCCTGCTTCAGGGTGTCGATCGAGATGATGGACTTGTCGTAGTAGTGGAAGGGGTTGTGGTTCGTGGGGATGCGGCTGCGGACACGCTGGATGCCGATGGAGTCGAGGCGGGTGAGCGGGATGGTGAAGCGGTTCCAGAACTCCTTCTGAAACTGGGTCAACATGCTCTTGACGGCGAGCACGAGAATCCGCCGGCCCCGTCCGCGGGCGATCAGCTCGCTGACCAGGATCCCCGCTTCGAGCGTCTTCCCGAGCCCCACCGCGTCGGCGATGAGGATGCGCTGTCGCGGCTGGCGGAGCGCCTGGCGGGCGGGCTCCAACTGGTACGGGACGGGGTCCATGGCGGCGGTGTGGCCGACGTGGACCCGTTCGTCGCTCGGCGTGGCCTGCCGCAGGTGGCTTTCCATGAAGAGCAGGCTGTCGGCGAAGCCGGGGGAGCGGTCGGGGACCAGGGTCGTCTTCGCGGGGTCCAGCACTTCGATCTGCGGTTCGAGCGTGGTGAGGAAGATCGCTTCCCGCTCGCGGACGAGTTCCGAGACGCCGACGCAGAGGAGCTGCTGGCCGCCGGCGGCGGAGGGGTCCACGCTGCGGACCACCCACTCCGCGTCGCGGATCAGGACCCGGGCGCCGGGAGCGAAGGGGATCTCGGGAGGCGCCGCCGGGGACTGGTCCATGGCTGCGAGCGAGTTTACGGAGGCGCAACCCGTTCGCGACGCAGTTCAGGAACGGCGGCCGAAGACTTCGTCGAGGACCTCGCGGTAGGTCCGGCTGGCTTTGGCGCCGAAGCAGGCGAAGACGACCTCTTCGATGGCGCTGTCGCCTGAGAGGTGACGGCGGGTTTCGGTGAGGGCGATGCGCGTTGCCTGATCGAGCGGGTAGCCATAGACGCCCGTGCTGATCGCGGGGAACGCGATGGACCGGACCCCGGCTGCCTCGGCGACCGCAAAACAGCGCCGGTAGCAGTTGGCGAGCAGTCTCGCCTCCCCCTGGTCTCCGCCGCGCCAGACCGGACCGACGGTGTGGATGACGAAGGTGGCGGGAAGGTTGTAGCCGCGGGTCCGTTTGGCGTCGCCGGTGGCGCAGCCGCCGAGGGTATGGCACTCCTCGAGGAGGCGGGGTCCGGCGGCGCGGTGGATGGCGCCGTCCACCCCGCCGCCGCCGAGCAGGGCTTCGTTGGCCGCGTTGACGATGGCGTCCACGGTGAGGGTGGTGATGTCGCCTTCGAAGATCCGGATGCGGTTGTGTGGGGTGGTCATGGGGGGTAGCGGGGTGCCGAAGATAGCGCGGTGACGGGGCTGGAAGGGGGCTTGGGGGCTTCGTGGTGACCGGGGGGTGGCGAGTCGAGCTGCGTCTGCTGCGCCGGTGGATGGCATCGTGCGGTTTCGACCGCCTCTCGCCGGTCGATGCCGGCTGGTTTCCGGAGCAGAGCGATAGCTCTGCGGAGACCCCTTGAGCACGAGGGATGGAAGGCGGCGCCAGCCGGCATCCATCCCTCGTAGCTCGGGAACCCGGCGCTCCGATCTCGGGCCGCGGGTGCCGGCGCTCCCTCCCGTCTCTTTTCCACAGGGCCGTGGGGATAACGGCTGATCTCCGACGCGGCGCTCTGATGGATACCTGACTGGTTTTGTTGGTGTTACGGAAACGGGGGTCGATGTGGAAAACGAGTTTCCGCAGCGTGCGGAAAATGTGGAAAACGTTGGTGCGCCACGTCAGGGCGTGGGTTCTTTCCGGTTCTCCCGCTCGAACCCGGCACCGGGCTAAAGTTTCGGCGGAACACACGAAAGGTCCGGATCGTTGATCCCCATTACCTGATCGTGCGTTGCTCTGGTGGCTGGTGGGGTCCGGGACGGGCGAGCCGCCCGCGACCGGACGAGGAGGAGGTTTCTCGCTGCTTCTGGAGCGTGCCCGACCGGGCTCGGCGGAAGGACGGAAACCGCCGAAAGGAGAACCGATGAAATCTCTCGATGTGCGTCGCAACCGCCGGTGGAAGCTGTGCGGCGCCGCGACGTTGCTGGCGTTGCTGCCCGTGGCGGCCGTCGCCCAGAGTGCGGGAGAGCAGCGGGAAAGCGCCGTCACCGACCGGGTGCTGGACCAGTACCGCGATCTCCTCGCGCAGGAAACGCTCGCCTTCACCATCTCGCAGGCGGTGGACGTCGCTTCCGAGTTGCACCCCGAAGTGCGTCTCAATCGCGAGCGCCTCGCGGAGTTCCCGAGCCTGGTGCGGGAGGCGCGCTCGCCCTACCTGCCCCAGCTCGACCTGAACCTGCAGTTCGCCCAGACCCGGGATCCCGGGTTCCGGAACAGCCCGTTCTTTTCGCGGCTCATCGACGATCCTGACTCGTCTCCGTTCGGAGGGGGCGGCGCGGGCGATTTCGGCGGCGCCTTCACCTTCGGCACCTACCTGTGGAACTTCCAGGCGTCCCAGGTGCTGTGGAGTTTCGGTATCCGGCCGGCGCTTCGCGGGGTTGAGGTCGGCCGGATGCGCGTCGAGTCGGATCTCGAGGAAGTGCAGAACCGGGTCGCGCGGGACACCGTTACCCGCCTCTATTCCTATCTGCTGGGTCTGCGCACCCGCGACGTGCTCGCGCAGGCCGTCGAAACCAGCGAACGCGGACTGGACATCGCGCGCGACCGGCTCGAACTCGGCGCCGGGGCGCGTCTCGATGTCCTCCGGGCCCGGGTCCAGCTTTCCCGCCTCCGCCGCCAGTTGTCGGACGCGGAGGATGTGCTCATGGTGGAACGCGCCGGAATCAACGCGTTGGTCGGCCGCGAGCAGTCGAAGGCCATCGAGGTTCTCGACGGGCTCGAACTGCCCGAACCCCTGCCGCGCGTACTGCCGGCGGAGGCGCTCATGGAACTCGCCAGCCAGCAGCGCCCCACCGTGCGCCAGTTCGGGCTCGACCGCGAACTGCTCGACGCCCAGACCAGCCTGGCGCTGGCCGACGCGCGTCCCGAAATCCGCGCGAGCGCCTCGTACGGAATCAATACCTTCACGTTCGAGAACACCTACGACCTGCAACTGCACAACTGGAACGCCGGGGTCACCCTGAGCTGGAACCTCTTTGACGGGTTCGGCAGCGGTTCCCGGGTTGCCAGCCTGCGGTCGCAGGTGACCCAGAACGACTGGGAGCAGAACGAGTACGAATCCACCCTCGAAGTGACGCTCAGGAACGCCACCGCGAACTGGGAGGCGGCGCTCACCGCGATCGAGGAGGCCACGCTCGCGCTGGAAGAGGCCATCGAAGCGGAAAGGGTCGCCTCGGAAGAACTCACCGCCGGAGCCGCGACCGCCTATCTGGTCATGGAGACGACGCAGGCCCGCCGGGACGTGGAGCTCGAGCGGGCGCGGCACACCCACGATGCCCTGAATGCCCTCGCGGAATTGAAATACCTCGTCGGCTATCCGGCGAACGCTCCGCATTCGGTGATCTCCGACACCATGCCGGTTGCCGCCGCGGACGAAGCAGAAGCCGGGCTTTCGATGCCCGAATTGGAGGAAGAACGGTGACAGTCACCGCCAACCTGAAGACGCCGATCGGCGATCGGTTCCGCCGGGGAGCCCTGCTGCTCGTGCCCGGGACCGCTCTCTTGCTCCTGGCGGGCGCCGGGTGCGGCCAGGAAGACGGCTTTGCCGCCGAACCGGAAACGGGTGCGCCGGACGCCGCCGACCTGCGGCCTGCGGTGGAAACCTCACCCATCCTTTCCGAATCCCTTACCGACGTGCTGGAGATCTCCGGGCGTCTCGAGCCACGAGCCGAAGTGATGATTTCTTCCGAGCTCGGCGGGGCGGTCGAGGACGTCCGCTTCGACAAGGGAGACCGCATCCGGAAGGGCGCGCTCATGGCCCGGGTCGGTTCGGACCTGCTCCGGGCGGCGCTCGCCGAAGCGGAGGCCGAGCTTGAGGGAGCGCAACTGGACTACACCCAGGCGAAGATGCTCGTGGAGCGCGAGGCGAGTCCTAAGCAGGACTTCCTGGGGGCCGAAGTGAACCTGAAGCGGTTCGAGGCCCGCGTCGAGGCGGCGCGCCTTCGGCTGTCCCGTTCGGAGATCTCCGCGCCCGCCTCCGGTGTGATCGTCCAGCGCGACATCGAGCCGGGTGAAGTGCTCGGGCCCGGGAGTCCCGTCGCCGTGCTGCACGACACTTCGGTGCTCCGCGCCACCATCGGCATTCCCGAGACCGACATCGCCTTCTTCTCGGTGGGAAGCCCGGCGGAAGTCAGCATGGACGCCTATCCGGACCGGTCCTTCGAGGGCCGCATCGCCTACATCGCGCCGAGCGCCACCCGTCCCGGCCGGAACTTCCAGGCGGAAGTAGAGATCGCCAACGCCGACGGCACGCTGCGTTCCGGATTGATCGTCCGGACGCGGCTGCAGCGCCGGGTGTTCGACAACGCCGTGGTGGTCGCCCGGGACGTGCTCGTGGAGCGCGACGGGATCCTGCACGCCTTCGTCCTCGAGGACGGAACCGCCGGCCTCCGATCGATCACGCTCGGCCCCGACGAGGGGGACCGGGTGGTGATCACCTCCGGTCTCGAGGTCGGAGAGACGCTCATCACCAAGGGACACCGGAACCTGCTCGACGGACAGCCGGTGCGCGTGGTGTCCCGGGCGAACTGAACCAAGCAGCCTATGGAGAAAGTCATGCGGCATTCGAACAGCGATGCATCCCGGCTGAAACGGGCCGCTTCGCGGCCCTCATCGTTGCGTTTCGGTCGAAATACACCTGGTATTCCTCCCTCACGCGCCTTGTCAGCCGGGCGCCTCGCCGTTCTCGGTGCTCACCTCACCTTCCCCACAGGCTGCTAGAGAACGGGCCGTGAACATCACGAAGTACGCGATCCGGCATCAACTGTCGGTCTATTTCCTGATCCTCATCCTCTGCCTGGGTGGGATCGGGGTCTATGTCTCGATGCCCCGGGAGTCGTTCCCCGAGGTGAAGGTCCCCTTCATCCTCGTCTACACGATCTATCCCGGCGTCAGTCCGACGGACATGGAGACGTTGGTCACCCGGCCCATCGAAACGGAGATCCAGGCGGTCTCCGGGATCAAGGAGATCAGTTCCACGACCAGTGAGGGCTTCTCCAGCATCGCGGTCGAGTTCAACCCGGAAACGGATCTCGAAACCGCGCTCGCGAGCATCCGCGAGAAGGTGGATCTCGCGAAATCCGACCTGCCCCCCGAGGCGGAGGACCCCAGGGTCCAGGACATGGATTTCTCCCAGGTCCCCATCATGGTGATCACGCTGTCGGGGCCGGTGGGAAGTCAGCGCCTTACGGAAGTCGCGGAGGACATCAAGGAGGATCTGGAAACGATCCCCGGGGTCAACCGGGCGAACGTGATCGGAGGCCGGGAGCGGGAGGTCCACGTGCAGGTGGATCCCAAGCGCCTGGCCTTCTTCGAGCTGAGCCTCTCCGACGTCGTCGTCGCGGTGGCGCGCGAGAACCGGAACGTTCCGGGAGGCGAGATTGCGGTGGGCGGACTCGAGTACCTCGTCCGTCTCCCCGCCGAGGTGCGGCAGCCGTCGGAGATCGAGGACTTCGTGATCAAGGTCCGCGACGGCGAACCGGTCTTCGTCCGCGACGTGGCCGACGTGGTCTTCGGGTTCGAGGATCAGACCAGCCTCTCGCGGGTGGACCAGGAGCCGTCCGTCACGCTGAGCATCGAAAAACGCACCGGCGCCAACCTCGTGGGGGTTGCCGACCTCGTGAACGCCGAACTCGAGCGCTGGGACGAGATGCTGCCCGAGGGCATCAACACCGCGGTGGTCGGTGACATCTCCGTCGAGATCCGGCGCATGGTGAACGAACTGGAGAACAACGTCATTTCGGGGTTGCTCCTGGTCGTCGGCTGCCTGATGGCGTTCGTGGGTCTCAGGAACTCGTTCTTCGTGGGAGTGGCCATCCCGCTTTCGATGATGGCCTCGTTCCTGGTGCTGGGCTGGATCGGCTACACGCTCAACATGATGGTGCTGTTCAGCCTCATCCTCATGCTGGGGATGCTGGTGGACAACGCGGTGGTGATCGTCGAGAACATCTACCGTCACCGCGAACACGGCGACGCCGGACCGGACGCCGCCTACGAGGCCACCGCCGAAGTCGCCCGCCCGGTCATCGCCTCCACCATCACCACGCTCTGCGCGTTCTCGCCGCTGCTGATCTGGCCCGGGATCATCGGGGACTTCATGTCCTACCTGCCGGTGACCCTGATCATCGGTCTGTCGGCGTCGCTGGTCGTGGCGCTGATCATCAATCCGACGCTCTGCGCGCACCTGATGAAGCCGCCGCGGCGCGGCGCGCCGAAGGACCGGGCGGAAGAGCATCCGTTCCGGCGTGGCTACCGGCGGCTTCTCGAGTGGTCGCTCCGTCCGGGCCC
Source organism: Acidobacteria bacterium bin61 (assembly GCA_002238705.1). Lineage (GTDB taxonomy): Bacteria > Acidobacteriota > Vicinamibacteria > Marinacidobacterales > Marinacidobacteraceae > Marinacidobacterium. The sequence goes on from MPMW01000057.1 coordinate 6,488, forward strand.
GGACGCCGGAACCCGCTCCTGGTTCCTTCGCAATTGGGCGCTTCCCGCGGCTTTCGTACTCTTCCTGGGCCTCGGGGCGTCCCTCGCGCTTGGTGGCATGTTCTTCCAGACGAACGCTCTGCTGCCCGCGGTGGCCGGCTTTGCCGGCATCGGGGTGCTGGCGTTCGTACTGCAGGGAGTCTTCTGGCTCGTCTGGAGCCTGATCCGGCGCCCGTTCGGCTGGACCCCCTACCTCACCGATCATCGTTCGGGCTGGATCTGGATGATGTGCGCGGTCCTGGTCGGAACGGTCGGGGTCTACGGAGTGGTCGGCAAGGGAGTGGAGCTCTTTCCGGAGGTCGAGCCGCGGCAGATCACCATTGATGTCGAGACCGCCGGCGGCTCCAGCCTGAATGCCTCGGACGAAGTGGTCCGGCGCATCGAGGACTTGACCACCGGAACGACGGACATGAAGCACCAGGTGGCCAACGTGGGCTCCACCGGAGTCAGCATGGGTCCGGGCGGGAGCGGCGGCAGTCCGAACCGGAGCCAGGTGTCGCTCTATCTGCACGAGCGGTCCGAGCGGGAGGTCCGGAACACCTTCACGACCATGGAGGTGGTGCGGGCGGGGCTTGCCGACATCGTCGGGGCCAACATCAAGGTGGACGCTCCCCAGGACGGCCCGCCGACCGGCGCCCCGGTTTCGGTGCGGATTCTCGGGGAGGAGCTCGAGGAGATCGAGCGGCTCGCGGAAGAAGTGAAGACGCGGATCCGCGGTATCAACGGGCTCGTCAACCTCGATGACGACCTCGAGGGCGGAAAGCCCGAACTCCGGGTGGAGGTCGACCGCGAGGAGGCGATGCGCTCGGGCGTGAACACCCAGATCATCGCCGCCACCGTGCAGACCGGCATCCTTGGCGCCGAGGCCTCGAAGTACCGGATCGGAGAGGACGAACACGACATTCGCGTACGGCTGACCCCGGATGCGCGGGGATCCCTGGACGACATCGGCGAACTCACCGTTCCCGACGAGGACGGAATCCCGGTGCCCATTCGAACGGTCGCCGAACTGAAGCACGGCGTCGGTCCCGCCGCGGTGCGCCGGGTGGACCTCAACCGGGTGGCAACCATCGAGGGCGACGTGGTCCGCGAATCCGGACGCACCGAGGCGAGCGTTCGCGACGAAGTCGCGGGCGAACTCGACGCGATGGTGTGGCCCCCCGGCTACCGGTGGGAGTTCTCCGGCGCCAACGAGGAGGAAATGCAGGCGACCGCGTTCCTGTCACGGGCCTTCGTCATCGCGCTGCTGCTCATCCTGATGGTGCTCGTCACCCAGTTCGACTCGCTGATCCTGCCGCTCACCATCATCACCTCGGTGGCGCTGTCGGTGATCGGCGTGCTCTGGGGGCTGATGCTGACCGGAACCGCGTTCGGGATCATCATGACCGGCATCGGGGTGATCTCACTGGCCGGGATCGTCGTCAACAACGCGATCGTGCTCTGCGATTTCGTCCGGCAACTTAGGGAGCGCGGCCTGAGCCGGCACGATGCGGTGGTGGAGGCGGGGTCCATCCGGCTGCGCCCGGTGCTGCTGACCGCGGTGACCACAGTTCTCGGGCTCGTTCCCCTGACGCTCGGCCTCAACATCGACTTCTTCAACCTCTCTGTCTCGACGGGCGGGGAGAGTTCGCAGTTCTGGGCCTCGATGGGCGTTGCGGTGATCTTCGGCCTCACGGTCGCGACGGTACTCACGCTGATCGTGGTGCCCGTCACCTACGACAGCCTCGACAGCCTCTCCGAGTCCATCGCCGCCTGGCGCGCCAAGCGCCGCCGCAGCATGCAACCGGCGGAACCGGGCGCCCTCCACCCCGCCGGCACGTAGCAACCCAGAGACCGCCGGCACCGCGGCCGAGGGCCGCGTAACCCCGCCCGCCAATCACCTTCACAGCGTCCACGGCTTGGAACGCCGGCTTCAGCCGGCACCCGCTGCGCGAGAGCGCAGCGGAAGGCTCCCCGCCAATCATTCTCACGGCATCCACGGCTTGGAGCGCCGGCTTCAGCCGGCACCCGGCTGCGCGAGAGCGCAGCGGAAGGCTCCCCGCCAATCATTCTCACGGCATCCACAGCTTGGAACGCCGGCTTCCAGCCGGCACAGCCCGCCCCAGGCGGGCGGCGGAACGGAACCGACAGTTCCGAGGTGGCTCCTCCTCGACGCGATTCCCAGCGTTCGGCTCGCCTCTGGCCCACTCCTCAAGGCCCCAACGCACCGCACGGGATGACCGAAACCCCGTCCTTCAACCGGCGGAACCGGGCGCCCTCCACCCCGCCAGCACGTAGCAACCCGGGGACCGCCGGCCCCGCGGCCGAGGGCCGCGTAACCCCGCCCGCCAATCACCTTCACAGCGTCCACGGCTTGGAACGCCGGGTTCCCGAGCTACGAGGAATGGATGCCGGCTGGCGCCGTCTTCCATTCCTCGTGCTCAAGGGGTCTCCGCAGAGCTATCGCTCTGCTCCGGAAGCAGCCGGCACCCGCGGACCGAGAGGTCCGCGGAACGGACCACGCCCTTCAATTCCACAGCCACGACGGCTTGGAACGCCGGCTTCAGCCGGCACCCGCTGCGCGAGAGCGCAGCGGAAGGCTCCCCGCCAATCATTCTCACGGCATCCACGGCTTGGAACGCCGGCTTCAGCCGGCACAGCCCGCCCCAGGCGGGCGGCGGGACGGAGCCCCCAGTTCCGAGGTGGCTCCTCCTCGACGCGATTCCCAGCGTTCGGCTCGCCTCTGGCCCACTCCTCAAGGGCCCAACGCACCGCACGGGATGACCGAAACCCCGTCCTTCCGCCGGTATCCATAACCGCTCCCCACAATCACCCCGAGGGCCGCGGGTTTGCCGAGCGCAGTCGTGTCCACGCGCTGGGCGAACTGAAGCAGGTTCGCGGCCGCCTCCTCGATGCGACCCGTCCCCAGCTTGATCTCGAATCCAGCCCAACGGCCGGGACTCGCTTCCACAATCGCATCTACTTCGAGGCCGGTGTTGTCCCGGTAGTGGTACACCCTTGCTCCAGCGGCTTGGGCATAAACGCGCAGGTCGCGGATGACCATGGATTCGAACAGGAAGCCGAACCACTCGAAATCCGTGAGCAGGCGGTCAGGTCCGGCGCCCAACGCCGCCACTGCAAGAGAGGGATCCACGAAATGACGTTTCGGCGAGGTCCGCAGGCGGGAGCGGGAACGGAGCCGCGGCGCCCACGGCGGCTGGTGTTCGACGACCATCAATCTTTCGAGCGCCGCCAGATACCCGCGGGCGGTAGGCGGCTTCAGGTGGTCGTCCGGCCCGTTGGCGTCGCGGGTGATCGTCGCGAGCGAAGCGTTGGTGGCCACGTTGCGAGCCAGCGATTGAAGAAAGCGCCGCACTCTCTCGGGGTCACGCCGGACCCCGTCCACGCGTTCGAGGTCCACCCGGGAGACATCTTCCAGATAGTCCCGGTTCGCCTGCATGGCCGCACGCACAGGGGAACGGAGATGTCCCGGCCAGCCGCCGACGCACAGGAGTTCCGCCAGGTCTTCGGTGGAAAACTGTGTGTCTTCCGCGGCTGTCGCCTCCCCGTCAAGGAGAGCGCCCAGGGAGATGTCGCCGGTGGAGCGGCCAAGTTCCGAGAGGGACATCGGGCGCAACCGAAGGCGGCTTATCCTCCCGGCCCCGGTGTGGCGGGGCGTGTCGGTGGGGGGTGCGGGGCGGCGGGGGGGCGCGGCGAGCCGGTCAGAATGAACTGTTGGGACGCGCGACGCTCGTCAACGGTCCGCCTGACGTGGTTCCAAAGGACCGGAGCAAGTTGCCATTCGTCAATTAGCCGGGGCGTCTCCCCTTTGAGAATCAGCCTGGGGTCCACGGCGAGCGCTTCGCGCGCCTCCTGATCCACATCCAGCAGCACTTCGCTCGCCGAGGCATGCCGTCCCGTCTCGGTCTTGCCGCAGGCCCGGGCGCCTTCCAGAAGAACCGCGCCCGCGGAGGCGAGACGGTCGGCGAGTTCCCGATCGGCGATGCGGGGACGGTAGTTTCGTGCTTTGGGCAAGGCGCTGTGGTTCTCCCGAGGGGAACTCAGAAAGAGAAATTAGCGAGCCAACAGATGTATTGCAACGATTACAACATCACTTTCGCAATGATCTGAACGACTGATTTGCAATAACGAAAAGGCGACTCGTGGTGCTGGGCGTCGATGGAAGTGGCGGTGATCTTCGGGCCTCACCGTGGCGACCGTCCTGACCCGGGTCGTCCCGGTCACCTGCGACAGTCTTGCGGACGCGGTCGCGCTTTGCCGCAAGAGGTACGCCGCCGAGGCGCCCTCCATCCAGCGGGAACCTGACAAGAGGGCGCCGCCGGCTTTCCCTTTGGCGGGATAGCATTTCCGGGTTCCGCCAGAACCGGAGGGGTGCAAGAGTGGCTGAATTGGCCAGCCCGGAAAGCTGGTGTACCGGCAACGGTACCGTGGGTTCGAATCCCACCCCCTCCGCGCTTTGCGGGTGGCTTGCTGCTTCTCCAGTCGCATAGACCCCGGCCACGGCGGCGGCTTGACCGCACCCGACGCACGCCCGTACGCTGCCCACATCAGTCCCTGACAGTCATGGAGAGAGTTGTGCGCAGGTCGAATCCAGCCCTCGCCGGTCTCGTGTTCACCGTTTGCGTGGTTCTCGCGGGTTGTGCTCAGCAAGCCGACCCGGCGGACACGATCTTCCACGGAGACCACATCGTCACCATGGACCCTCGAAATCCCGCCGTGGCAGCGGTTGCCGTGCGGGGCGAGACCATCGTGGCCGCCGGACCGATGGACGGGGTGATGGCGCTCGAAGGGCCTTCCACGCGCGTGGTGGATCTCGGTGACCACGCGCTCCTTCCCGGTTTCATCGACGCCCACGGCCACTTCCTGGGGGCGGGCCGCGACCAGGTGTTGATGGTGGGGCTGCACCCGCCGCCGGTGGGAGACGTGAACAACATCGACGACATCGTGCGGAAGGTCCGGGCGTGGATCGACGAGCACGACATTCCTCCCGGAGAGCCGGTGACCGGACGCGGCTACGACGACTCGCTGCTCGAGGAGGGCCGGCATCCCACGCGCGAGGATCTGGACCGCGCCTCCACCGAACATCCCATCATCCTCACCCACGTGTCGGGACACCTGGTCGCGACCAACTCCGCCCTCCTCGCTGCCAGCAACATCACCGCCGAGACGCCGGATCCGCCCGGCGGCCTGATCCGCCGCCTCGAGGGTTCGAGGGAGCCCGACGGGGTGCTGGAGGAAACCGCCCGCGGCCTGCTGGCGTTCGAGCGGAGGCCCACCCCGTCCGGGCAGGTACTCGACGACCTGATCCGCCGGTCCATCGACATCTACCTGAGCCACGGTCAAACCACCATCCAGGACGGCGGCATCACCCCGGAGCACGCGGCCGTCCTCCAGGCGGTCGCCGAGCGGGAGCCCTTCAAGGCGGACGTCGCGGCCTTCATCCGCAAGAACGGCGCGCCCGACGCGGCCCCGGGCGTGCCCTACACGCGCGGGTACCAGGGCGGGTTCCGGGTGGCCGGGGTCAAGCTCATGCTGGACGGCTCTCCCCAGGGACGCACGGCCTGGGTCACGGTCCCTTACGAGGAGGGCCCGCCGGGCGCGCCGCCGGACTACGTGGCCTACGGCACAATGGAGCCCGGCGACTACAAGGCCCAGGCGGACCAGTTGATCGAGGCGGGCATCCCGATCATCGTGCACGCCAACGGCGACGCGGCGATGGATCTGATGATCGACGGAGTGGACGAGGCGGTAGCGGACATGGATCCCATGCCCGACCACCGCGCCGTCATCATCCACGCCCAGCTCATGCGCGCGGACCAGCTCGACCGCGCCCGAGAACTGAATGTCGTGCCCTCGTTCTTCGCCGCGCACGCCTTCTTCTGGGGCGACTGGCACCGGCGCAGTTTCGGCGAGGAGCGGGGCAACAACGTCAGCCCGCTGGGCTGGGCCCTCGAGCGCGAGGTGAAATTCACGATCCACAACGACGCGTCCGTGGTCCCGCCGCACATCATGCGCCTGGTCTCGATCGCCGTGAACCGCAAGACCCGCAGCGGTCATATCCTCGGGCCGCACCAGCGGGCGACGGTGATGCAGGCGCTCCACGCGGTCACGCTCGGAGCCGCCTACCAGTACTTCGAGGAGGACACCAAGGGCTCGATCACGGTCGGCAAGCAGGCGGACCTGGTGATTCTGGGAGAGAACCCGCTGACCGCGGACCCGGAGAACCTGGAGTTCATCCCGATTCTGGAGACGTTCTCGCGGGGCAGGTCGGTATTCACGGCCGAGCCCGGGTCTTAGCCGGCGCTTGTCATCCGGCGGCCCGTCGAACGGGCGCCGGGGCCATCAGGGGTTGTCTTGGTCTTGCGGTTCGCCTCCCTTCGGTCGGCGGTGCCGAGTTTGCGGTTCGTGGCGCGAAGCGCCGGGCGGTTTCGGCTGTAAAGGATGATGAGGGCGTCCCGTTCCGCGGCGCTCTCGCGCCGCGGGTGCCGGCTGAAGCCGGCGTTCCAAGCCGTTATGCCGACAGCGGAACACGGCGTTTCCCTCCGGCTCTTGCTGTGGGCGCGGGTGAAGGGCGTGGTTTCGACCGCCTCTCAGCGGTCCCTCGCTACTCCTGGCGCTCGAAAACCAGGTCACGGACTCTTCCGCCGGTCACGGTGAAGCCGCGGACCCGGCCCGCGTCGTTGCGGACGAAGCGCACCTCGGGCAGGAACCACTGGTCGCCCGTGAAGGTGTCGGCGCCGGTCGGTGAGAGCACGCTCGGGTCGTTCCGCCAATGGCAGGCTACGAGGCGGCCCTCGTCATCGACCGCGAGATCGAAGGTGCTGTCCAGTTCCGGGCTGCGATAGCTGCCCGCGTACTCCTGCAACTGGTCGGTGGTGAGGTCGGGGCCGTCGGGGTCGGGCTCGGGCTCCGATGCTTCCGGCGCGGGCCCCATGAGATCGCCGATGAAGACCTCGGCCACCCGGCGGGCCCGCCCGGCGGGGTCGCAGTCCGCGACGTTACAGAAGACCGCAATCGAGAGGTTCTGCTCCGGGAAGCGGACGAAATTGGTGCGGTAACCCACCCACGAACCCCCGTGTCCGAAGGTCGGCAGCCCCCGATAGTCGCCCACCGAGAGGCCGTGGGCGTAGTCCAGGGTGTCGCCGTTGGTCAGGACGCCCGGCTGGACCATCGTGCGAAGCATCGCCTCGCCGCCGACCTGCCCGGTCTCGTAGTTGCGCATCCAGAGGATGAAGTCGTCGATGGTGGTGTGCAGCGACGAGGAGGCCAGCGCGGTGAGCTGGTTGGGCATCCGCTGGAAGCCCTCGCCGCCTTCGGCCGGCGCGTAGGACTCCGCCCGGCCGGGCACGACCTCGAGGTAGTCGTCCGAGAAGTGGGTGCGGGTCATCCCGAGGGGCTCGAAGATCCGCGACCGGGTGTACTCGCGGAACGTCATCCCCGACTGCACCTCGATCACGCGCGCCAGCAGGTTGTAGGCGGTGTTCGAATAGGCGTACTCCGAGCCGGGCGGGAAGTTGATCGCCTGCTGGCGGTAGAGCATCCGCAGGATCTTCTCGAACGAGATGACGTCGGTGAAGCCGATCCCGCCGAGCGCCATCGTGTGCGGCCAGTCGCGAATCCCGCTCGTGTGGTGGATCAGGTGCCGCGCCGTGATCACCGCGCCGAAGTCGGGCAGTTCGGGGACGTAGCCGCGCACATCCGCATCGAGTTCGAGGTTGCCCTCGGATTCGAGCAGCAGAGCGGCCAGGGCGCCGAACTGTTTGGAGATCGAGGCGATGTCGAAAACCGTTTCCGGCGTGATGGGGACGGCGTGATCGAGATGCGCGGCGCCGTACCCGGCGCGATGGACCACCTCGCCATTCCACAGCACCCCCACCGCCGCCCCGGGCCGGTCGCCCCGGAGGTCGGCGAAGATCGCGTCCACTTCCGGATGCGCCGGACCGCCGGACCCGGACGCGGATCCGGTTGGGCCGCAGGCGGGGAGGATCAGGAGGCTGAGCGCGGCCACGGCGGCGTGCGCGATCAAGGTTCTCCGCTTCATGGCGTCGTTCCTTTCCGTGAGGTTTCGGTGGTCCTGGCTGCCGCGAGCGCCACGACGGCGCGGGCCGCAAGACTCGACGAGTCAGGATGGCGACGCGGAAGGGCGATTGCAAGCGACGGATCAACTCCGAATCGCGATCTCGGCTTGGCGCGCGATCCCCGTCACCTGTCGCCAAATCACCCGCTGGATTATCGCCAAATCACCCGCTGAACTATCGCCAAATCACCCTCTATACTTCGGTGGCGATGCAGTCCCGAAAAAGCGCGTCCCCAACTCCGATCATTCGTTATCGGTCGCGCACCGTTGACTCCGAACTGTCGGACCGTCTGCGGGGAGCGGGAGCGGTCGTCATCGAAGGGCCTAGAGCGTGCGGCAAGACTTCCACCGCCCGCCGTCTCGCCGCGAGCGAAGCACTGCTGGACACCGACGAGAACTCGCGACGGATGGTGAATGCGGATCCGTCCGCGGCTCTGGCGGGCGCGATCCCCCGCCTCTTCGACGAATGGCAGGTTGTCCCTTCGATCTGGAATCACGTGCGTCGGGCAGTGGACGACCGGGGCGCACCGGGCCAGTTCATCCTCACCGGATCCGCCGTTCCCCCCCCCCCGCCCCCGCCTTCCCGGCCGACGCCACCCCCCGCCACACCGGCGCCGGACGGTTCTCCCGGCTCAGGATGCGTCCGATGTCGCTGTTCGAGCTCGGAGTCTCCAGTGGCTCCACTTCTCTCGGAGGTCTGCTGGGCGGCCTCAACCCGCCGGCAATGCAATCGGCCCTGACAGTCTCGTCGGTCGCGGAAGTCCTGTGCGCGGGAGGCTGGCCGGGGAACCTCGGCGCGCCGACCGAACGGCAAATCCGCGTCAATCGCGACTATCTGGAGGAGATCCGCCGCGTCGACCTGCCGCGTGTCGACGGGAGGTCGCGGGACCCGATCAGAGTCGGACGCCTGCTGCGTTCGCTCGCTCGAAACGTCGCCACTCCGGTTTCCGTGTCCCGCCTCGCTTCCGAGGCCGGTGGGTCGGACCGTGCACTCAAGTCGGACACCGCGGGGGGCTACCTCGACTCTCTCGCGCGCTTGATGGTGGTGGAAAACCAGCCTGCCTGGTCGCCGCATCTGCGCTCACGGACGGCGCTACGGACAACGCCGGTCCGGCACTTCACGGATCCGTCGCTGGCGGTCGCGGCGCTCAAGGCAACTCCGGCCCGACTCATGGCGGATTTGCGATTTCTCGGCTTTCTGTTCGAGTCCCTGGTCGTCCGTGACCTGCGCATCTATGCCCAGGCTGCCGACGCCGAGGTCTTCCACTACCGCGAAAAAGAGGGCCTGGAGGTGGACGCGATCGTGGATGCGGGAGACGGCCGCTGGGCAGCCTTCGAGGTCAAACTCGGGGACCGCTGGGTGGACGACGGAGCGGCGAGTCTTCTCCGGCTCCGAGACCGGCTGCGAGGAAATCGGGACGGCTACAACGAGCCGTCGGCGCTCTGCGTGATCGTTCCAGGCGGCGGCGGATACCGAATGGAGAACGGGGTCCGCGTCGTCCCGGTGGGCGCGCTCGGGCCATAGCAGCCTGTGGCAAGACCCGCGCGGCGTTCGACGGGCGATCCATCCCGGCTTGAACAGCCTGTGGCAAAACCCACGCGGCGTTCGACGGGCGATCCATCCCGGCTGAACCGCCCCCCACCGGGAGAAAC
>MPMW01000058.1 GCA_002238705.1 Acidobacteria bacterium bin61
GGGGGAGCGCCGCGAGGAGCATCGCCGCGGCCTCTTCCATGGCCTCGGTGGTGAACTGGGCGCCGTGCACGTACGCCACGTCTTCGAGCTGGCCGGCGGCGGCCCGGACAACCTCCGGCCGTCCGTGACCCACGCTGATCGTGAGGGCGCCGCCGCATGCATCCAGCCAGCGGGTCCCGTCCGCCGTCTCGATCCAGGCGCCGGACGCACGTTTCGCAATCCGATAGGTGCGCTCGAGGTCCCGGTAGAAGACAGGGCTGTCCGGGTATCGGAAGGCTGCGGCTTCTTCGGAGGAAGCGTTCATGGCGCGGCCAATGCCGGCGGCAGGACGCCGGGGAGGTCCCCCAGCGCCGGCAGCAACACGTCCGGGGTCGCCGACCGGAGCATCGCCTCGTTACTGAAGTTGCTTACGACGGCCGCGGTCCGGGTGCCGGCGCTCTTGCCCATGGCAACGTCTTCGGGCCGGTCCCCGACGTAGAGGGCGTCCCGCGGTTCCACGCCAAGCCGGGAAAGGGCAAGGAGGAGACCCTCGGGGTGGGGCTTCTTGTTCCGGGTGTCCTCGAAAGCCACGAGGGCTTCAAAGCGATCCGCAAGTCCCAGGCGGTCGAGATCCTCGCGAAACCGTTGCCGGTCGGCGCTCGTCACCACGCCGAGCCGCAGTTCCCGGTCCGACAGGGCGCAAAGCGTCTCGTGGGCGCCCGGGAGCAGTCTCACGGCGTGGCTGCGCTCAAGGTACTTCTCGCGCCAGATGGCGCCCGCTTCGTCCCACCGGGCCTCGGGAATCCCGAGTTGCCGGTAGGTCTCGTGCCAGTCGGGCCGGTAGGTGGCCTGGTAGCGGGCTTCGTCCATCCGGATTCCGAAGTGCCCGAACACCGAGAGCGAGGCGTAGCGGGTGGTGGCGAAGCTGTCCGCCAGGGTGCCGTCCCAGTCGAAGAGGACAGCGGAGACGGGGGACATGCGGCGCGGGAGCGGCACCGAGCCTACCCCACGGAGAAACCGGTCCGCGCCGCTTCCCGACGGGTAGAATCCGCGCCGATGCTGACCTGCCGCTCCTCCTTCATGGAGACCGGAATTCCCGAGATCGGGCGGCTGGAGCTGCTCTCGACGGACCGCGGTCTCGCCGGCATCCTGTTCTGCGATGAGCGCCGTTCCCGGGCCTCTGTCGGCTGGCGCGCGCGGAACGTCCGGTCGGCGGTTCCGGCCGCGCCCGGAGAGCACGATGGCTACGCCCGTCAGATTCGGGAGTACCTGGCCGGCGAGCGACGCGAATTCACGTTCCCGCTCCACCGGATCGGCACGCCTTTCCAGCGCGCCGTTCTCGATGCGGTGGCGAGCGTGCCGTTCGGCGCCCGGGTCAGCTACCAGGACATCGCCCGCGCGGTCGGGAACCCGGCGGCCTGCCGGGCGGTCGGCGCCGCGAACGGCGCGAATCCGCTGCCGCTCGTCATCCCCTGCCACCGGATCGTCGGCGCCTCGAACAAACTGACCGGATACGGTGGCGGCCTCGACGCGAAGCGCTGGCTGCTTTCCCTCGAATCCCCGGCCCTGCTCGCGCTTGCTTCCTGAGCGAGCGGCCCGTTTTCCTCACCCGCAAACCGCAATGACAACCTCTGCAATCTCCCGTGCTCTGGCGCACCGGCCGTCCCTTTGGGTGGCCCCACTCGTAGCCCTCACGCTTGCCCTCTGGCTCCCCGCCTGCGGCGGTGGCGGCGACGCGGTTTCGCCCGCATCCGAATCCACCCCCGAAACGACCCCTATGGAACCCACCACACCTCCGACTGAGTCCGATTTGCCCACGCCCGGCCCGTCTGCAGTGCTCATGCAGACAACCGTGGGCGACCTGACCATCGAGTTCTACCCCGACGAAGCGCCACGGACCGTCCAGAACTTCCTCCAGTACGTGGAAGACGGCTTCTACGACGGCACCATCTTCCACCGGGTGGTGCGCGGATTCGTGATTCAGGGCGGCGGCTTCACCGCCGACATGCAGGAAAAGGAAACCCGCGCGCCCATCGAGAACGAGGCTCGAAACGGTCTCATGAATCTGAGGGGCACGCTCTCGATGGCGCGGACCATGGATCCGCACAGTGCGACCTCGCAGTTCTTCATCAACACCAAGGACAACGCCATGCTCGATCACACCTCGCCCGACCCGAGGGGATGGGGCTACGCCGTGTTCGGCAAGGTGATCTCGGGGATGGACGCCGTGGACCAGATCGAAGCGTCTCCGGTGGTGAGCCGGGCGGGGCACAACGACGTGCCGGACACGCCGATCGTCATCGAATCGGCGACCGTGGTTTCGCGCTGAGCGCCGCCGGCTGTTAAACCGGTCCGCATACGGCGATCAGGACTTCCGGCCAGCCGTCGGCGCCGGCGAGCGGGTAGGGGGCGTGGCGCGCCTCGCCCTCGCCGGGAAGGCGGAGGATGTTGCGTATCTGGTGCAGCTTGCGCGCCAGGATCGGGGAGAGCGCCGCGAGCGCTTCCAGCCGCTGCTTGTGTCCGTCCGAAACCGGCGTCTGGCCATACCACTGGAACCGGTCGAACCCGGTCCGCAGCAGGCTCTCGAACTCGGAGCGCGCGTACTCGCGGACATGGAACGGATTGTCGGGTCGATCCGTGAGCGCCCGGCCCGGGCTGATGACCTCCCGTTCCGGAGTCGAGCAGATGAAGATCCCTCCCGGCGCCAGAACGCGTCGCGCCTCCCGAACCACGGCGTGGTCGTCCTCCACGTGTTCGATCGTTTCGAACGATGCGTAGAGATCGAAGCTTCCGTCCCCGAAGGGGAGGCGCGAGGCGTCCGCGAGGACCCCGCGGAGGGCGCCGGCCCCGGAAGCCGGAAGCTCCGCCTCCCGGAATGCTTCCAGGGAGAGATCGGTGGAAACGACCGAGCGGGCGTCCCCGGCCTTGAGGATTCCCGACCCGTACCCGGCTCCGGACGCGAGGTCGAGCACCCGCTTCCCGGCCGCGTAACCCGCCGCCCAGCGGTAGCGCGCCACGTGCTGGTTGCGCAGCCAGGGCGAGGCGAATCGGTGCAGTGCCAGTCGTTCCATGGGACTTCGGTGTTCTATCTTCGCCGAGCCAGCAGGGAACTGAACCGAACATGAAGCAATCCGAGCCCGGAGTGAGCGCCTGTTTCCCCGCCTTCAACGACGCCGGGTCCATCGCCTGGGTCGCCCACCGGGCGCGGGAGGCGCTCGAGAGCACAGGACGCGATTTCGAGATCCTGATTCTGGATGACGGGAGCGTGGACCAGACCGGGGAGGCCCTCCAGCGCCTCGCCCGCGAGATCCCGGAACTGAGGACGCTCCGGCACGAAGAAAACCGCGGCTATGGCGCCACCCTGCGGGACCTCTTCGCAGCCGCCCGCTTTCCCCTCGTCGTCTACACCGACGGTGACGGCCAGTTCGACCCTTTCGAGCTCACCCGCTTCCTGGACGTCGTGTCTTCCGACGTCCAGTTGGTGAACGGCTTCCGCCGGAAGCGGGCGGATGGGCCGCTGCGGCGGCTTCTCGGCCCCCGCTTCCATCGGGTGATCGCGGAAACGTTCGGGCTTCCCGCTCTCCGGGACTGGGACTGTGACTTCCGGCTCTTCCGGCGCGACCTGGAGATCGAGGCTTCCATGACCTTCAACGACGGGACCGCGGTGGTGGAGTTCCTTGCCGGACTTGAAGACCGGGGAATCCGCTTCGCCGAGGTCGAAGTGAGTCACAGCGCGCGGCGGGCCGGCGCGAGCCAGTATTTCCGTCCCCACTCCGTGGTCTCCGGCCACCGCAACCTCCTGCGTCTGTGGAGAAAACGCGGGTCACCCCCGATCAAGCTGCGGGCCTGGTGGAGCACCGGGGTTCGTTAACGAAGAACCGCCACCACCCCCGCGCCCTCGCGAACCACGACCACCTGCCCCTCCGCCGGGAGGTCACCGAGGTCCTCGGTCATCCCGCCCGGCCAGCGGACCGCAACGTCGCGGATCGCCTCGTCGCCGCCGGCGCCGAGCTGAAGGCGCGGGTCGTTCGATGACAGGAAGCTGCCGCTCCGGTGCGCTTCGCGCATTCGGCGCACCCCGTCCGCGGTCGAAAACTGCACTTGCGCCCCGGTCCCGTCACGCGGCGCCCGGGTTCCCACGAGCTGCAACGTGATCCCGCGGCCCGGACTCGCGTTGCGGAACAGTGCGGCCTCTTCGTCCACGTTCGTCACCACGAGGTCGGGAAGCGCGTCGCCATCCAGGTCCCCGAACGCCGCGCCGCGGCTCGACCGTTCGGGGCCGTCCCACGCCTCCTCGACAAACGCGCCACCGCCGCCGTTTCTGAAGATCTGGTTCTTCATCAGGTAGCGCGTCCCGCTCCCGGCAGCTTCGGCTTCCGGATATACGTGTCCGTTGGCGACGAAGAGGTCGAGCCAGCCGTCCGCGTCAAGGTCGATGAAGCGGGTGCCCCAGCCCAGATAGAACCAGCCCGGCATCCGCAGTTCGTTGCGGGTGGTGCTGTCCTCGAAGAATCCGCTCCCGGCGTTCCGGTAGGCCGTGTTCGTGTCGTGCGAGAAGTTGGTCACGAAGAGATCGAGTTGGCCGTCCTCATCGAAGTCGCCGGCATCCACCCCCATGCCCGCCTGGGCCAGGCCGTCCACGTTGTAGGCGGTCCCGGCGAGGAGCGCCTGCTCGCTGAACCGGCCCTGACCGTCGTTGACGAAGAGGTGGTTCGGCACCGAATCGTTCGCGACGTAAAGGTCGGAATCTCCGTCCCCGTCGAAGTCTCCCGTCACCACTCCCAGTCCGTATCCGGCCTCGGCCGCGGAAATCCCCGATTCCGCGGTGGAGTCCTCGAAGGCGCCGTCTCCCCGGTTCAGGAAGAAACCGTCCTCCGCCGGGATCAGGCCAGATGGTCCACAGAAGACGGGGAGCCCGAACCAGACGCAACTCGCTGCGGCGCCGGGCAGGGGGAGGGATTCGATTGGATCCGCGGTGTAGCCGAGCACCACAAGGTCGAGATCGCCATCGTTTTCGGCGTCAAGAAACGCTGCCGAGGCGGAAAAACCCGGGTGCGATGCCCCCCCGGCCCCCGGCACCCGCTCGAACGTGCCATCCCCATGGTTCCGATAGAGGACGTTCTCCCCGAGATTCGTCACGTAGAGGTCCGGGAAGCCATCGCTGTCGATATCCGCGATGGCGATTCCGTAGCCCCACCCGGTGTCGCCGACGCCCGCGGCGGCGGTCTGGTCGGTGAACCGGAGATTCCCCTCGTTCCGGAAGAGCTGGTTCGGAACTCCCGGGCCGGGTGTCCGGTCGTCGAGCGGCGCCCCGTTGACGAAATAGATGTCCAGATCGCCGTCCTGGTCGTAGTCCAAAAGGCCGGCGCCTGCCCCGAGGGACGAGACGATGAACCGTTTCCCGGGGTCCCCGCTCACGTTCCGGTAATCGATTCCACTGGCGCCGGTCACCTCCTCCAGACGGATCTGCCCCCCGGCGGCGCCGAGTTCCGCGGGTCCCGTCAGGGAAAAGAGGACCGCGAGCCCGACGGGGACGTTGCGCCAGGCGCGTCGCTGTCCGAAGGTCACCGGTTCCGGCCGAGGCGTGCCGCCGCTTCCTGGAGTTGGACGTTGTCCGGCCAGTTCGCGAGCGCCGCTTCGAGTAGGCGGAGCGCTTCTTCCGGCCGGCCGGCCGCCGCCAGGGACTCGGCGTAGAGCAGATGGTGCACGGGCTCCGCGGCGGCGAGGGTGAGGAGCCGACTGGACTCCTGAAGCGCGAGGCCGGGCGCTCCGCCGACGATCAGATGGGCAATCAGAGCCATCTTGGGTTCGCGAGCTCCTGGGTTCGCGTTGACCATCGCCTTCAGTTCGTTCGTCCGGTCGGAGAACTGCCTGAGTTCGGCGAATCGCTGCAGGTGTCCGCGTCCCTTTTCCGCCTGGGCGGGGTCGCCGCTGCGCGCCAGCAGGTTCCCGAGGTGGAGGTGGGGTTCCGGCAGGGTGGGAGCAGCCGAAATGGCCGCCTCCAGCCGCCGGGCGGCTCCGTCCGGATCGTCCGCGGCCGCCAGCGCCTGTCCGAGCGTCGTCAGACCACCGGCGAACTGTTCGGGACTCGGTCCGGCCCCCGCTTCCTCGACCGCCGGCGTCAGTACCGGGACCGCCTCGGAGCTGCGGCCGGCCTCGTGGAGCAGCAGGCCGAGGCGGAACCGGGCGCGGGAATGGTCCGGATCCAGCCGGATCGCCTCCCGGTAGGCCCGCTCCGCTTCCTCCCCTTGCTGGAGGTAGTGGAGGACGTCGCCATTCGCGAACTGCGCCTCCGCGCTCTCGGGAGCCGCCCGCGCGGCCTCGGCGCACGCCTCCCGGGCCTCTTCGAGCCGCTCTTCCCGCGAACGCAGGAGACAGGTCTCGAACAGTGTGCCGGGGTTGCCCGGCTGGAGCTCGAGCGCGGCGGCCAGATGGGGCTCGGCCATCTCGAACTGTCCGAGTTCCGAGTAGAGCGCTCCGAGGTGGTGACGCGCCTCGAAGGAATCGGGATCCGCCTGCGCCGCCTGCTGCAGCGCCGAAATGCCCTCCGGCCTCCGCCCGGCCTGCACGAAGAGCACCCCGAGGGGCGCCAGCACCTCGGGACGTCCCGGATACTCGCTCCGAAGTTCCTCGAGCCTCCGGATGGCTTCCGCGCGTTCTCCCCTGCGGCCGAGCAGGACGGCCAGGTCCCGCCGCGCTTCCGGGTGCCGGGGATCCAGCGCCAGGACCTCGCGGAGGGCCGCCTCGGCTTCGGGAAGCCGTCCGAGGGCGGTCAGCGCTCCCGCGCGGAGAAGCGGTCCCGTCGTGTTTTCCGGAACCAGGCGACCGAACTCTTCGGCGAGTGCGACGGCCTCCGGGAAATCGCCGAGCCGCAGCCGGGCCACCGCGAGCATCCAGAGCGCCTGCGGGTTCGCCGGATCTGCGCTCCGCGCCCGCTCGAGATGCGGGAGCGCTTCCTCGATGCGCCCCTCCTCGACCAGTTGCCGAGCCGTGATGAGAGGATCCGTCTGGGCCGCCGCCGCAACTGCCGGCAAGAGCGAGCAGAGCAATACGCCGGCGACGACGAGGCCTCCGGGCCGGCGTCGGCGAATCTGGCCTCGGCGAATCTGGCGGCTCGTTGTTCGTCTGGCGGTCATGCCGAGGCCCGGAGTATCGCAAGATCGCCGGCTGGCGGCGCACTTTCTCCACGTTCCCGGGAGCCGACGGAAACCGAGCCACGGCGGTGCGCCGGTTTTTGCGCGGGGGTGGCGCGGGGACTACCATCATCCGGGCCATGAAGTCGAGATTCTGCCGGGCGCCGCGGCTACTGTTCGCGGCGCTCCTTGTTTCGGGAATTCTCGGGGGTGGGCTCGCGGGAGCCCAGGAAGAGCTGAGCGAGAAGGAGAAGATCGCCGCTCTCCCGGAGCACTGGCGCGTCTGGTTCGAGGAAGAGGTCATCTACCTCATCACGGATCGCGAGAAGCGCGTATTCCTGAACCTGACCTCGGAGCAGCAGCGAACCGCGTTTTCCGACGCCTTCTGGCGCAAGCGCGATCACAATCCCTCGACGCCGGAGAACGAATTCAAGACCGAGCACTACGAACGGCTCGACTACGTCAATAACTGGTTCGGACGCTCCACGTTCCGCGAGGGCTGGCAGACCGATCGCGGTCGCTACTACATTCTGCTGGGGGCGCCGCGCTCGATCCAGAACTACGAGGCCCGGGACGAGATCTATCCGACCGAACTCTGGTTCTACAACAACTCCGAGTTGAAGCGCTTCGGACTCCCGGCCTTCTTCTATCTCCTGTTCTGGAGGCGCCACGGAGTCGGGGAGTTGCAGCTCTACGACCCCATATCGGACGGACCGACGGCGCTTCTGACCGGCTACCAGCCGGAGCGCCGCGACTTCCGGGACGAGATGGAACGCGCCTACGAGATCCTCTACGAGTTCGACCCCGAAATCGCGAACGCCGCCATGTCCTTCCGAACCGACGAACAGGACATCACCCGGTTCCAGGCGGTGCCCTTCGGCTCGCTGGACCTGCTCGGGGACATCCACGAGGTGCCGTTCCGGGGTCTGGATGACAGCTATGCCGACCGGCTCGACTTCGAACGGGGCGCAATCGAGGCCGACTACCTGTTCACCTATGTCCCGGGACACGGCGCGGTGGCGGTCCTGCCTGGTCCCGAGAACGCTTCCTTCCTGCACTGGGTAGTCCAGGTGGACGCGCAGTACACCGCCTTCATCCGCAACGAGGATCGAGGCACCTACGACACCTCGTTCATCGGCAGCGTCGAAGCCGTGCTCCGCGACAATCCCGAGCAGGTGGTGACCGAGTTCCGGAAGGAGTCTTTCGTCTCGCTGACCGATGAACAGTCCCGCGGGACCTTGCAGCGTCCGTTCTCCTGGTCCGGGGTGCTGCCCCTGATCCCGGGAGACCACACGGTCCGCATCGTGCTCCGGAACCGGGCGTGCGGTTCCCGAGACGAAGAAGACTGCGCGAAGAGCTACACGCTCATCGAAACCGACGTCAGCGTGCCGCCCAGGGACGGGATGGCGCGCCTCAGCGACCTGGTCCTCGGACGGCGCATCGAGGCTGCCCCGCCGCAGTACCGTCCCTTCCGGATCGGCTTCTCCGGCGTGGTGCCGAATCCTCAGGCGGTGTACACGATCGGTGAGAACTTCGTCGCCGCGGTGGCGCCGGAGAGTGCGCCCGACGGAGCGTCCGTCCGTTTCCGGATCGTGAGCCGCGAACCGTTGACCGACGGTGAGGTTCTGTACACAAGCGACCAGTCGGCGGAACCGGATGCGGCCACCGGCCTCGTGGCGCTCGACTTCTCGCTCGTGGACATCGGGGCGGGCCGCTATGAACTCCAGGCCGACTTGCTCGACCGGGCGGGAGGGGTGCTGTCCTTGCGCCGCGCAGAGTTCTCGGTATCCCCTCGGGGGGATCTGCTCGAGGCGGGTTTCCACGGCACCATGCTTCCCTTTGGTCCGGAGAACCCTGGCTTCACCAGCCTGGCGCTGGGCGAACAGTTGATGGCCCTCGAACGGACCGAGGAGGCCCGCCCGGCGATCGAGCGGGCGGTGGAAATGGCGCCCCGGCTGGGACGCGCCCGGGAACTCCTGGCGCGCCTCGAGATCGCCGCCGGCAACCCGGCCCAGGTCGTGGAACTCCTCGAGCCGGTTTACCGGGAGGTTCAGGACCGTTACGACCTCCTCCGGGTACTCGGCGAGGCCTACTTCCATCTGTCCCGCTACGAAGAGGCCGAGGAACTGCTGGCGCGGGCCATCCTGCTCGAGAACCCGGACACCCAGAGCCTCAACCTGCTGGGACTCGCGCGCTTCCAGGTCTCCGATTTCGAGGGGGCCCGGGAAGTGTTCGAGCGGTCCCTTACCCTCGACGCGGAACAACCTCAGGTCGAGGAGGCGCTCACCCGGATCACGGAAGCGGAACGCGCCCAGCCCCGCCCGGAACGGGAGCGCTGAGCGGCGGTACGGTAGTAGCCTCTGGTGAAACCCGCGTGAGCGCCGAGAGTGGCGCGCCTTGTCAGCGAGGTCCAGCGGGCGTCTCGGTGCTCACGCGAGTTCCACCACAGGCTGTTAAGGACTGACCACTCCCTTCATCCCGCTGCCGGACTGAAGCCGTCGGCGCTCGCGAGCCGGTGGACCTATTCTGAACCGAGCGCGACCATCGGATCGAGCCGCGCGGGCGGAAAGACCGGCTATAGCGCTGGCGCTATCCGTTCGACCTTGATGTCGCTGGTGCGCCGCATTGCCTGGGCCATGTCGTAGGCGGCCTGTAGGCGGTACCAGGTTTCGGCGCCGCCACCAAAAGCCTTGTCCAACCGAATGGCCATCTCCGCCGAGATGCCGGCACGCGCATTAACGATGTCCGAGAGCTGTTTGCGGCTGACGCCAAGCCGCGTGGCGGCTTCGGTCACGGTAAGCCCGAGCGGCTCCAGGCAGTCGTGGCGGACGGAAAGTCCGGGATGTGGCGGGTTCTTCATCGGCATCTCGAGGTTTCTCCTTCAGTGGTAGTCGGTTAGATCGACACCGGCTGCATCGCCACCGTCGAACCGAAAAACGATCCGCCAGTTGGCCGATACCCGAACCGACCAGTAGCCGGCAAGCGTGCCCCTGAGCGGGTGCAGGTGAAGTCCCGGCAACTTCATGGCGGTTGGATCGGCGGCCACATCGAGTCGGGCCAGAATGCGCCCGATCCTGGCGACGTGCTGGGGCGGTAGCCGTCGGGGATCGTTGTTCTCGTATAGGAGCCGTAGGCCCTTGTGCCGAAAGCCGACAATCACTGCGTAAAGCGTAACCTCCCACTTCGCAACCAGCCGGAGTCGCCGTGGCGCACCGAGCGCAGCGCGTCCTGGGGGTGCGGTCACCCCTGGCGGGGTTGCGGGCGAACCGCCCCGGAGTGCGCTATTCCGAACCGAGCGCGACGATCGGATCGAGCCGCGCGGCGCGCCGGGCCGGGCTCACGCCGGCGATGACCCCGGTGAGCAGGGCCACGACGAAGGAGATCAGACCTGCCAGGGCCGAGATTTCGACCGCCAGCCCGAAGGAGCTCTCCACCACCACGGCGGCGATCGCGCCGATCAGGACGCCGAGGACGCCGCCGGCGGCGCCGAGGAGCACCGATTCGGTCAGGAACTGACTGCCAACGTCCCCGGTCTGCGCCCCGACCGCCATCCGGAGCCCGATCTCACGGATCCGCTCGCGTACCGAAAGCAGCATGACGTTCGAGATCCCGATCGCGCCCACGATCAGGGAAACCAGCGCGATGGCGAGCAGCAGCGCCGACATGGTGCGGCTGGACCGCTCCAGCGTCGCCGCGAGTTGCCGCAGGGTGGTCCGCTCGAGGTTCGGGATGTTGCCGGCGAGGGTTTCCGCCACCTTCGGGTGCAGCCCCTTGCCGAGCACTTCCGATGCCTGGGTGGTCACCGTGAAGTCGTCGGCCTGGGTTTCGCCGATCCCGTGCCGTTCGCGGAGCAGACCCGTGATGCTCCGCGAGACTTCGGTGACCCTCCCGGACGACGCCGCCGTCACGGTGATCGAGTTGAGGTTCGTGGCGTTGAGCAGTCGGTGGACGGCGGTGAACGGGGTGTAGACCGCGTCGAATTCGTCATCCCCGGGAGCGCCGGGATTCATCCAGTTGGTGCTCACCACGACGCCGACCACCTCGAACGTCTGGTTCCAGATGGTGACTTCCCGGCCGACCGGATCCTCGTTCTGGCCGAAGAGCTGATCCCGGGCAACGCTCCCCAGCACCACCACCTGGGAGGAGCGCCTCAGTTCACCGGAACTGAAGAACCTCCCGTGCTGCATCGCGAACGAGCGGCGGATCTCGACGAGGTCCACGTCGGTCCCGTGGAGGCGCGTGAACCACCGGCGGTCACCGGCGAAGACCCGGACGCTCTCGTGAATGCCCGAAGCGACATGGGCGACTCCCGGTAGCGAGGCGATCGCTTCGGCGTCGTCGCTCGTCAGGGTCGCCGCCGCCCCGAGGCCCGCGGCCGAATCCCCGAGCCGTTCGGCGGCCGTCGGGTGGTCGTGTTTTTCCATCGGGTCGTTCTCGGGATGCGCGAGGGCGACCGGCTCGATCTTGCGCAGGAACCGCTCCAGAGCCCCCGGTGGGAGGGCGGCGCCGTGCCGGGTCGGCGCCTCGACGCCCCCGATCGGCCGCTCCCCGCGGGTCCGGTAGTTGCCGGCGGTTATCTCGATGACGTTGAGACCCGCGGCCCGTACCTGGTCCCGGATCGCCTCCTGGGCGCCGCGGCCGAGCGCAATGGTGGCCATCAGCGCGGCCACCCCGAACGCGAGCCCGAGCAGGGTCAATGCGGTCCGGAGCGGATAACGGCGAAGACTCTGCAGGGCGGTCTCGAGCGCCGTGCGCCGCTCGGCCGGCATTTCCCGCACCAGGCGCTGGATCGTGTCTGCGGTTACGGGGATTCGCTTAGGCACCGGGGGTCGCTCCGTTACTCGCAATCGCTTCGTCCGTCAGGATCCGTCCGTCCTGGAGCTCGACGCTCCGGGAGGCGTACTGCGCCACCTGCCGGTCGTGCGTGATCATGATCACGGTAAGGCCGCGCTCGGAGTTCAAGCGGGCGAACGTATTCAGGATTTCGCGTCCGGTTCGGGTATCGAGGTTCCCGGTGGGTTCGTCCGCCAGCAGCAGCCGCGGCCGGTTGGCCAGCGCCCTGGCGATTGCGACCCGCTGCTGCTGTCCCCCCGAAAGCTGACTCGGCGCGTGCGTGGCGCGGTCGGAGAGGCCGACGGCTTCCAACGCCTCGGCCGCGTTCTGACGCCGCTCTTCGCGGCCCGGGCGCTTCGCCCCATAGAGCATGGGCAGTTCCACGTTCTCGAGGGCGCTCGCTCGTGCCAGCAGGTGGAAGCTCTGGAAAACGAAGCCGATCTCCTCGTTGCGGATGCGCGCGCGTTCGTCGTTCCCGAGCCGGGCCACGTCGCGGCCCATGAGCCGGTAGTCGCCGGAGGTCGGCTGGTCGAGACAGCCAAGAATGTGCATCAGGGTGCTCTTGCCCGAACCCGAAGGGCCGAGGACCGACAGGAATTCCCCCTTCTCCACCGAGAGCGTCAGCCCGCGGAGAGCTTCCACCCGGTGGGTCTCGCTCAGGACGTAGGTCTTGACGAGCTCACGGACCTCGATCGCAGCCAATGGCAGTTCCTCCGGGATGTGGTTTCTGGCGTCTCAGCGTTTCACTGGCGCGCCCGAAGCGCCGGACCCGGCTCCCATCAAGGAAACCGGGTCCACGGCAGGCACGTGTTCGGTTTCCTAGTCTTCGTCCATCCCCGTCTCGGCCGGAGCATCGGGGAGCAGTCCGGCGTAGGCATACAGGAAAGTGGCGATCGACTTCTCGGCCCCGGCCATCCCATAGACCTCGCCGGCGCCCTCGATGACCCAGAACTCGTTGGCCGCGTGGGCGCCGCCGCCGTGCCCGGCCGCCCCGCCGACGATCGGCATCGAGAGGTCGGTGCCGTCGGCGAAGTCGCCGTCCCGGCCGCTGAACAGGTAGGCCGGCCAGTAACCGCCCAGGATGGATTCGCCCTCGAGGGGATCGCGGTAGCGGATGCCGAAGACGTCGTAGGTGCGGAGCAGGGAGTGCGCCGCCCGGTTGTCATAGCTGGACTTCGACCACGGCACGTCCCCGATGATCGTCATCTCGACATCCTCGTAGCCCTGCTCATCCAGGTAGTCCCGGATCTTCTGGACCATGTCCAGCCCGTCCATGCTCGGGACGTAGCGCATGTTGTGCTTGGAAGTGATGCGGTTCGGCAGGATCGCGCCCGCCCCGCCTGGATACATGTTGCCGGCCCAGACGCCGTCCATGTTGAAGGAGATCCCGTAGCGCGCGCTCTTCAGGTAGGTCAGCGGATCGTCGCTGATGAAGCGGGCGACCCCGATGTTCTCGGCGGCGATGGCCATGTCGATGTTCTCGGCGGCGTTTTGGAACATCGCTTCTTCCCCCTCGTTCAGCGGGTCGGCGCCGTCGTAGAAGCCCGGAACCAGCACTCCGTTCCCGTCCTCGGTAACCAGTGACGAGAGCATCTTCACGTGGCGGAGCGCCGGGGCGTCGGTGGAGCGCTTGTGGGCTCCATGAATGTTGGAGGCCACCGGGCCCCGGCCCCAGCTCGCTCCACTGGTGGTGAGTTCGATGTAAACGCAGCCCTCCGAACCGCCGCCGATGCCGGCGGCCCCGGAGCGCGACTGGGAACCGAAGCGGTACATCGCGTCCGCCTCGGCGAAGAGTTCCGGGTTTTCGCGGACAAACTGCCGGAGGCCGATGGACATCCGCTCCTCGTCCCCCTCGGCGATGAAGATCAGGTTCACCGGCATGGACCCGGTCACCTCGTAGATGGAGTGGAAAGCGTTCCACTGGACCATCTGCGGACCCTTGGAGTTGGTCGCGCCGCGGCCGATCATCACCTTCTTGAAGGGGCCGAACTCGGTGAACTCCCCGTCGAACGGCGGGAGCACCCAGGCCTCGGGCTGGGTGATCGGCATCGTGTCGTACATCCAGTAGATGAGGATGGTGTGCTCCTTGCCGTAGTCGCAGTTCGCATACACGACCGGGTTGCCGGGCTGCCCCCACTCGGTCATCGGGATCTCGTAGACCTGCGACTGCTGGCATCCGAGCTGGTCGAAGAAGCCCTTGACCATCTGGGCGGACTCGGGAATCCCCTCGCCGGAGTTCGAGATGCTCGGCTGCTGGATCCAGCGGCGGAGATTCATCACGTGCTCATCGATGTTGTCGTCGATGTGCCCGAACACTCGCTGGAGCTCCTCGGGGATCTGCGCCATGTCGGGCGAGATCTCCGTGTCGCCGGCGGCGCGCACGCCGAGCGTCTCGGTCGCGGGCGCCATCTGGTCCTCGGTCTCGGGGGCGGTACAGGCGAGCAGGCCAAGCCCCGTGGCGAGAATCAGCAGCAGGCCGCAGCGGGTTGCGTTTCGCGTCATCGCAATCTCCTTTGTGGATCGGACAGTCCAACGGCCGAACTCTCATTTCCGAGGGGCGGCCAACCCCGGAAGATATGTCCCGGCGCGGCGACCTGTCAAAAGGGCGACGAATGCCGCCCCGGACTCAGCCGCGCCGGATCCGCGGGATGGACCTAACAGCCTGTGGCAAAACCCCCGCGGCGTTCGGCGTGCGATCCATCCCGGCTGAACCGCGCCGCAGTGCGGCGCTCATCGTTGCGTTTCGGCCGAAATACACCGGGTATTCCGGCCTCACGCGCCTCGTCAGCCGGGCGCCTCGCCCGTCTCGGCGCTCACGCGGGTTTCACCACAGGCCATTAACAGCCTGTGGCAAAACCCCCGCGGCTCGGTTCTCCCGGTGGGGCCTCGGCGCTCGCGCGGGTTTCACCACAGGCTGTCAACGCTCTCCTATTCCTCGTCCATCCCGGTCTCGGCCGGGGCATCGGGGAGCAGTCCGGCGTAGGCGTAGAGGAAGGTCGCCACCGTCTTCTCGGCGCCCGCCATTCCGTAGACGTCGCCGGCGCCTTCGATGACCCAGAACTCGTTGGCTGCGTGAGAGCCGCCGCCGTGCCCGCCGGCCCCGCCGACGATCGGCATCGAGAGGTCGGTTCCGTCCGCGAAATCCCCGTCCCGGCCGCTGAACAAATACGCCGGCCAGTAACCGCCGAGGATGGTTTCCCCTTCGATGGGATCCCGGTAGGGGATGCCGAAAATGTCATAGGTGCGCAGCAGCGAGTGCGCCGCCCGGTTGTCGTAGCTGGACTTCGACCACGGCACGTCGCCGATGATCGTCATCTCGACGTCTTCATAGCCCTGCTCGTCCAGGTAGTCCCGGATCTTCTGGACCATGTCCAGCCCGTCCATGCTGGGGACGTAGCGCATGTTGTGCTTGGAGGTGATCCGGTTCGGCAGGATCGCGCCGGCGCCACCGGGATACATGTTCCCGGCCCAGACGCCGTCCATGTTGAAGGAAATCCCGTAGCGGGCGCTCTTCAGATACTCCATGGGATCGTCGCTGATGAAGCGGGCGACCCCGATGTTCTCAGCCGCAATCGCCAGGTCGATGTTCTGGGCGGCGTTTTGGAACATCGCCTCCTCGGCGTTGTTCAGCGGGTCCGCGCCGTCGTAGAAGCCGGGAACCAGGACCCCGTTCCCGTCCTCGGTAACCAGGGAAGAGAGCATCTTCACGTGCCGAAGCGCCGGGGCGTCAACGGAGCGCTTCCTGGACCCGTGGATGTTGGAGGCCACCGGGCCGCGTCCCCAACTCGCCCCGCTGGTGGTGAGCTCGATGTACACGCAGCCTTCCGATCCGCCCCCAATGCCCGCGGCGCCGGAGCGCGACTGCCGCCCGAAGCGGTACATCGCCTCGGCCTCACGGAAGAGATCCGGATTCTCCCGGACGAACTGACGGAGGCCGATGGACATCCGCTCCTCGTCGCCCTCGGCGATGAAGATCAGGTTGACCGGCATGGACCCGGTCGCCTCGTAGATGGAGTGGAAAGCGTTCCACTGGACCATCTGGGGACCCTTGGAGTTGGTCGCGCCCCGGCCGATCATCACTTTCTTGAAGGGGCCGAACTCGCTGAACTCGCCGTCGAACGGCGGCAGCACCCAGGCCTCGGGCTGCGTGATCGGCATCGTGTCGTACATCCAGTAGATGAGCAGGGTGCGCTCCGCGCCGTAGTTGCAGTTCGCGTACACCACCGGATTGCCTGGTTGG
>MPMW01000059.1 GCA_002238705.1 Acidobacteria bacterium bin61
GGCGATCTCCTCGATGCCCTCGAAGCCCGGCTCGACGAGGAAGGGCTCGAATCGCTCACTCCCGAAGGCCGCGCCGGCGCTCATCCCGGCCGCCTGGCCCGCCCCCGCCGCTACGAAATCGCCGCCGCCATGAACCGGCTCCGCCGGGGCCGCTTCCGGGACCGGTCCTCCACCAACTGAAACCCAGCCTGAAGGGAGTCATCGACATGCCGAAGAACACGTTCACCCTTGCCGTCATCGGGGCGCTCCTCGCAGCGAGCATCGCCGGCGCCCAGACGAACCCGATCTGGGGAGAAACGAAGGTCAAGAACTACCTGCCGCACATGAGCTGGACGGAGGTCGAGGACCTCCTCACCCGCACTGACATGGTGATCATGCCGGTCGGCTCTTTGGAACAGCACGGGCCGCACCTGCCCATCGGCACCGACTTCCTGAACGGCATGGAGCGCGCCAAACTCGTTGCCCAGCGAACGGACGTGCTGGTGGCGCCGATCCTGTTCGTCGGCAACGCGCCCTATCACCTGGGCTTTCCGGGAACCGTCAGCCTGCCGGCCGAGACGATCCAGCAGGTCTACTTCGAGGCGGCCCGGAGCCTCATGCGGCAGGGCTTCAAAAGGTTCCTGATCCTGAACTCGCACGGCGGTAACCGGGTCATTTCCCAGTACATCGCCGACCGCATCAATCACGAGACCGAGGGGATCGCGGTCGAGCTGGGCGCCGCGTCAGCCCCGTTCCGCCAGGAGACCGAAAGCGAACCCTCTTCCGAAGACCCGGTATTCGACCGGCACGGGGGCGTCGGAGAGACGTCAGGCTCGCTCTATCTGATCCCGGACCTCGTGGATCTCTCGAAAGCGCGAACCGCCACGCTCACCATGCCGGAGCACCTCGAGGGAATGCTGCCCGAGGTGGTGGCGGGAGATCCCACGGCGCTGAGGGTGTTTCTCGCCGAGAACCTGAAGGCCGAAGAGACCGGCAAGGGAACCTCCACCCGCGAGATCACCGATACCGGTGTCTGGAGCGTTCGGGATCTGGAGGCGTCGAGCGTGGAGCGCGGCCGCCTGGCGGCGGAAGCCTTCATCGACGCGGCGGTCGCGTTCATCGAGCGCTGGAAAGAACTGCGGCCGATGGAGTAGGGAACGCCGCTCCGGGCCGCGCGAGTTCCACCACCGGCTGCCAGCAGCCTGTGGCAAACCCCGCGCGGCGTTCGACGGGCGATCCATCCCGGCCGAACCGCGCCGCTTTGCGGCGCTCATCGTTGCGTTTCGGCCGAAATACACCGGGTATTCCGGCCTCACGCGCCTTGTCAGCCGGGCGCCTCGCCCCCAGTTCTCCCGGTGGGGGTTCGGCGCTCACGCAGGTTTCACCACAGGCTGCTAGCTTTCCACCGCCCGAAGGACTCAACCATGCCCCCCAATCCCACCCATAGCCTGCTCCTCGCCGTGCCGCTCGCCGGAGCCGCGTGCTCCGGATCCGAGGCCCCCGCCGCCCAGCCGGCCGAGCGCCTGCTCATCGATGGGGGCACCGTGGTGGTCATGGATGAAGCGGGGACCCTCCTGGAGGGCGGGGCCGTACTCGTCGAAGGCGACCGGATCGCCGGCCTCTTCGACCGGGCAGCGCCGCGGCCCGCCGGAATCGCGACCCTGGACGCGACCGGCCAGTTGGTCATCCCGGGCCTCATCAACACCCATGGGCACGCCGCGATGTCGCTGCTCCGCGGTCTCGCCGACGACCTGCCGCTGATGGATTGGCTGGAGCAGAACATCTTCCCCGCCGAAGCCGAACTGGTCGCGCCCGACTTCGTCTACTGGGGAACGCTCCTCTCCTCGATCGAGATGCTGAAGAGCGGGACGACCACCTTCACCGACATGTATTACTTCCGGGACGAGGTCGCCCGAGCCACCATCGAGGCCGGGATCCGGGCGGTGGTGGGCCCACACGTGATCGGCTTTCCGACCCCCGACTTCGCGACCCCGGAGGAATCGCTCGCCGGGGCGGACGCGTTCATGGAGCGGTACGAAGACCATCCGCTCCTCATTCCCGGCACCGCCGCCCACGCGCTCTACACCACCCCGCTCGAACCCACCCGCGCCGCCTTCGAGGCCGCGGAGCGTCACGATGCTCCCTTCCAGATCCACGTGGTCGAAGCCCGGGACGAGGACGAGCGAATCGAGGCGGCGATCGGCATGCGCACGATCGACGCGCTGGACTCCATCGGCGCCTTGCGGCCGGGCACGGTGCTCGCGCACGGCACCTATCTCTCGGACGGGGACATCCGGAAGATCGCGGCCGGCGGTGCGGGAGTGGCCCACAACCCGGAGAGCAACATGAAACTCGGCGCGGACCGGGCGGCGCCGGTCGAGGCGCTGCTCGCCGCCGGCGTTCCGGTGGGACTCGGCACCGACGGGCCCGCGAGCAACAACGACCTCGACATGTTCGGGGAGATGGACACCGCGGCGAAGCTCCACAAGTTCGCGACCGGCGACCCCACTTCGCTGCCCGCGGAAACGGTGTTCCGGATGGCCACCACCGGTGGCGCGCGGGTGCTCAACCAGCACGAACACATCGGTTCGCTCGAAGTCGGCAAGAAGGCCGATATCGTGCTGGTGGAGACCCGGCGCGCGGGGATGACGCCCCTCTACCGGCCCTATTCACACCTCGTCTATGTGACGCGCGGCAGCGATGTCACCACCGTCCTGGTAAACGGAAAGATCGTGGTGCGGAACGGCGAGATCACCACCCTCGACGAGGCCGAGGTGATGGAGAAGGCGCGGGGGTTCGCGGATCAGGTGCGCGAGGTGGTCGCGCGCGTTAACAGCCCGTAAACCGCTCGCGGCCTGCGGCCGCGGTGCCGGCTGAAGCCGGCGTTCCAAGCCGCTTCTGCGGTCCTGCCCGGTCCGAGATCCGCTACTCAACCAAGCCGCATTTTCACAGCAACTGGCGCTACGCGTCGCTCATCGTTGCGCTTCGGTCGCAATACACACGGTATTCCTCCCTCGCGCGCCTTGCCAGCCGGGCGCCTCACCGGCCTCTGCGCTCACGCCACTCCGTCCACGGACTGTTCGTTCGCCGGACAGTAGCGCCAGCCATCACGTTGGCAGGGGTTGGACGGGCCGGACTGATCCAGCTCTACAACTGCCGAGAGCACGTTATGATTTACGTAACGCATAACTCCTGTGTTCCGCGACCTGCATGATTCGAAGCTTCAAGGACAAGGACACGAGGCGATTCTTCGAGGGCACCCGCGTCGCGCGCTTTCAGGGGTTCGACAGGCAGGCCACGCGTCGGCTGACCATCCTCAACAGCGCAAATGCTTTGCGCGATCTGGCCGGCCTGCCAGGCAACCGGCTGAAGCCGCTCAGCGGAGATCGTGCCGGGCAGCACAGCATCAGGATCAACGCCCAATGGCGCATCTGCTTCAAATGGGCCGACGACGGTCCGTTTGACGTAGAGATCGCCGACTACCATTGATGGAGACCCAACGAACATGACCATCAAGAGCGGCATGGCCCCCGTTCACCCGGGCGAGATCCTTCGCGAGGAACTCAACGACCTCGGTCTCTCGGCCAGAGCATTGGCGAAAGCGATCGACGTACCCGTGAATCGAGTTACCGCGATCCTGAACGGCGACCGTGGCATTACCGCCGACACCGCCCTTCGGCTAGGTCGCTACTTCGACACAACCGCCCAGTTTTGGCTCAACCTGCAGCAGGCTTGGCAGATTCGGCAGGCGGAGATCGACGCCGGCAGACAAATCCATGAGCGTGTCACCCCTCATCGGACCGAAGTGCTTCGTGAAGCCGCCCGCGCGGCAAGAGAGCTGGAAGGCATCTCCGCCCGCGCCAGTTCGGCATTTGGGATCATCGAACGCAACGCTGCCCTTTGCGATCAACTCCGTGCTGCCGAACGGTCCTTCCACATCCTCGATGAGAATCGCCAGCTTCTCCGAGCACTCGAGGGTCCGCTCGACGAGCTCCGGCGTGCGGGAATCTTCGAGACTGCTCTTTGCCACGAACTGAGCCGCACCCAGCAGTGGCTCGCCGAATACAGCAGCCGGTTCCAGCTCCCCGCCTCAGGCGGCATCTCACAGCTACTGGCAGAGCTGCGGGCCACTTCGAACGTCATTTTCGAAGACACCGCGCTCCGCCGCGCCATCGAGTCCATGCAGAACCCCTGGCTCGATACCGCGAACCGGCTCGGCTCAGTCCAGCGCCTCGTTCAACTACAAGGCATCGGTGAACTGATCTCACACGATACGACATTCGATCCCGCGGTTGCCGAGAATCTCCGGACGAGCCTTGGCGACTGGCGCGAAGCGATTACGTGGCCAGAGGAGATCTGGACCGATCTGGGTGCCCGCGCGGACTTCTACGCAGACCTCGGGTTCGACCCTGACCTTACCGACTTGCCCGCCCCCGCCTTTCGTGAAGCGTCGGAGATCACGACGATCCAATCCGGACGCCCGTCCCTGGTGGACGACTACGGGTCACCGGAAGCGTCGGCGCCCGATGCTCTCGAAGAAAAGGCCCTTGCCCGCACCCGGGAAGCGCGCGACTGGCTAAGAGGCCTCGAAGGCAACCTGCGTCGGTTCATTGATCGGGAAATGATTGCGGCTTTTGGCTCAGGGTGGCCCCGGCGCCAACTGCCTGATCACAAACACCACGCATGGAAATCAAAGAAGGACGCTGCCGAACGTGCGGGTGCTCCGTCCCGTCCCCTGATTGCCTACGCCGATTTCACGGACTACGTGCCGGTGATCTGCAAGAGAGATCACTGGGAAACCGTGTTCGGCCCGTTCTTTGAGCGCCCGGAGAGCATCCGCGAGTCGTTCCAGCGCCTACATCCAGTCCGGCTGGACACGATGCACGCAAGGCCGATCACGCAGGACGACGAACTGTTGCTCTATGTCGAGGCCAAGAGGCTCCTGCGACGCATCGCTGCCTGACGCCAGTCGACAGAACCCCACGTCCGGAGCCGAGCGCTCCCACGAGCGCGCCGCGTTGCCCTATGCGGGACTACAAGCTTCCCGGACTTCCGCCAGCAGTTCCAGCACCTCGTCGTGGAGGGCGCCGTTCGTGCTCAGGGCGTTCGGGCCGTGGATCGTGCGGTTGCCGTCCCAGTCGGTGAACCGGCCGCCCGCTTCCTCGAGGATCGGCAGGAAGGGGCTCGAATCCCAGGCTTTCATCTCCGGGTCGAGGCCGATCTCGGACCGCCCGGTGCAGACCAGCGCGTGACCGAAGGCGTCTCCCCAGGTCCGCCGGACCGCACCCTTTGCGCCCACCGCGTCCCAGATGGGGCCGATGGTCGCCGGATCGGTGGTGGTGGCGAGTGCGTTTCCGATCTCGGTCACCTTGGAAACCTGCGCCGGCCGCCCGTTCCAGAAGGCTCCCTCGCCCACGGCGCCGGTGACCATTTCGTTGAGGCCCGCGATGTTGCACACCCCGACGACGGCCTCGTCGTTGATCTCGAGGCCGATCAACATGCCGAACAGGGGCACGCCGTGGATGAACGAGGTGGTTCCGTCGATCGGATCCAGGATCCAGCGGTGCGCGGGGTCGGAACCCGATTCGCCATCTTCTTCCCCAAGGATCCGGTGACCGGGAAACTTCGCCTCGATCCGCTTCCGGAGCAGCCGCTCGCCGGCGATGTCGGCCTCGGTGACCGGAGTCCGGTCCGGTTTCTGCGAGACGCCGACCCCGACCTGGAAGTGACTCATGATGAGACGACCGGCCTCCCAGCCGATCTCGGTAGCGAAGTCCAGCAGCTCGCGGGTGCTGGCCGGGGCCCTGTCACTCATTTCCTCGAAGAACTCCTCTCGCGCCGGCAGCGCGGCGCGAACTATGTCATGCGGGTGCGGCGGGGACGGCCCGGAGGCGCCGTATCCGGCGGGCTTTCAACCGCCTTTTCATCGCCGCGTTACGGGCGTCTCACCTTCCCGGAACGCCCCGGTCCGGCTCCGGGGTTTCGAGAGGTGCGCGAGGGCGTCAGGCGCGGTAAATTTGATCGGTTATGCGCGCTCCGGCCTCCTCTCCACTCGTTCTCGCCGCGCTGCTCCTCGCGGCCGGTTCCGGTTCTGCCGAGGAGGACGAAACAGCGACCGGCGTCCGCATCGGGCGGGCCTTTTCCACCATTGAGGCGCCGGCGATCGACGGCCGCCTCGACGAGGACGTCTGGGCGGCCGCCGAACCGCTGACCGACTTCGTCCAGGCGGATCCGTTCGAGGGCGAACCGGCCACGGAACGGACCGAAGTCCGCATCCTCTTCGACGCTGAGGCCGTCTATATCGGCGCCATGCTCTACGACAGCGACCCGGACGGCATCATCGCCACCGACGCCCGCCGCGACTCGAACCTCGACGACACCGACTCCTTCCGGGTCGTCTTCGACACCTACCACGACCTCCAGAACGGCTTCGTCTTCGGGACCACGCCGGCGGGGCTCGAGTACGACGGCCAGTTGAGCAATGCCGGCGGGGGTGGCGGGGGCATGGGCGGCGGGCCCATGTTGCGCGCCCGGACGGGTTCCGGCGGCGGCTTCAACGTGAACTGGGACGCGAGCTGGACGGTCGCGACCCAGGTCACGGACGAGGGCTGGTCCGCCGAATTCGCAATCCCGCTGCGCACCCTCCGCTACGGATCGAGCCCCCAGACCTGGGGGATCAACTTCCACCGCAACATTCGCCGGAAGCGCGAGGAGGACTACTGGTCGCCGGTGTCCCGGATCTACGATCTCTACCGGCTCTCCTCGGCCGGCGAGTTGCACGGGCTGGAGCTCCAGAGCCCCCGGAACCTGAAGGTCACTCCGTACGTTCTGGGCGCCGCCGGCCGCGATTACGTGGTTGAAGTCGAGGGCCAGACCAACGCCGATTTCGGAGTGGACGCCAAGGTCGGCCTTACCCCGGCCCTGAACGTGGACCTCACCTACAACACCGATTTCGCCCAGGTCGAGGTGGACGACCAGCAAATCAATCTGTCGCGTTTCAACCTCTTCTTCCCGGAGAAGCGGCCCTTCTTCCTCGAGAACGCCGGCAACTTCTCCATGGGACAGGGGAGTTCGGTGGATCTCTTTTTCAGCCGCCGCATCGGGATCGGGCCCGGGGGCGCGCCGGTTCCGATCCTCGGCGGCGCCCGGCTTTCGGGAAAGGCGGGCGACTACAACCTGGGCTTGCTGAACATGCAGACCCAGGAGGTTGCCGGGGTGGTGGCCGCGAACAACTTCACCGTCATGAGCCTGAGTCGCGAGTTCGGCGAGCGTTCCTCGCTCGGGACCATGTTCGTGAACCGGATGGGCACGAGCGGCATCGACTCCGAGAACGACTGGAACCGGACCTGGGGGGTGGACGGCCAGCTCGGCATCGGCGAGACCCTCACCTTCTCCGGTTTCGCTGCCCGCACCGAGACCCCGGGATACGAACTGCGCGATGGCGGGGAGTACGCCTACATGGCCCGCGGCGAGTACTTCCGGCGGGACCTTCGGCTCTGGTTCGGCATGACCGAAGTCGCCGCCAACTTCAATCCCGAGGTCGGGTTCCTGCGCCGGAGGGCATACCGCAGCTACAACTACGGCTGGTTCGGCTACTACCGGCCGAAGATCTTCCAGGGACTGCCTATCGCCTTCCGCGAACTGCGGCCGCACATCACCTACAACGACTTCCGCACGCTCGGGGGCTTCCTCGAGACCAGCCGCCTGCACGTGGACAACCACTTCGACTTCGAGAACGGCTGGTATTTCAGTCCGGCGATGAACCGCATCACCGAGGGACTCGAAGTACCGTTCGAGATCCGGGAGGGAATCGTCGTCGCGCCCGGCACCTACACGCACTGGCAGTACGGTTGGCGATGGAACACGAACCGGGCCACCCCGCTCTCCTACTCGGGAGGCATTGACTACGGCGGATTCCTTTCCGGTGAGCAGCGCACGCTCGACACCACCGTCAACTACCGCTGGGGCACGCGCCTCATCACCGCCGCGTCCTGGCTCTACAACGACATCCAGCTCGCCGAGGGCAGCTTCGTGGCGAACCTCGGCCAGTTCCGGGTGGCGTACAACTTCACCCCACTGATCTACCTGCAGGCCCTCTTCCAGTACAACGACGACGCGGACCTCTGGTCCTCGAACGTCCGCTTCAGTTGGCTGAACACCGGCGGGACCGGCCTGTTCCTCGTCTACAACGACACCGAGGGACTCGGCGATGTCCTGATCGGACCCCAGAACCGCAGCCTGACGGTCAAGTACACCCACCAGTTCGACGTTCTCCGTTAGCGGGCGGTAGTCCGGGATGAGCGCCGGGGTTCTGGGCGGCCTCCTGGTCTCCCTCTTCTCCGGGCTCTATACCTCCTTCTGGGGCGGGTTCAAGGACTCCCCCTGGGAAGGGTTCAAGCCGCGGACCTTCCCGCGCAGCATCCTCTTCTCGGCCGCGATCTTCGCTTTCCTGCTCGCGGTTCCCGTCCTGCGCGAACGGGTCGCGGGCCTCGGCCTGGTCCAGCTCTTCTTCCTGGTGATGGGGCTGGAGCGGTTCCTCACCGAACTCCACAAGGGCTGCTTCCGCGAGGAGCCGCAGGAGAAGTACTTCGTCCCCTCGGCGCTCACGATTCTGGGACGGCCGGTAAGGAGCCGCGCGCTCCGGATCGCCGCCGGGGTGGTGCTCGTCGGCGGGGTCGTCGCGGTGCTCTTCATCGGAGCTCGGGTGACCGGATTCTGGTCCTATCTTCTCGTCGCTTACCTCACCGGCCTCCTCGTCTCCGGGGGCGGCGCCTGGAAGGACGCCCCCTTCGAGGGGTTCCAGACCCTCAAGTTCTTCCGCTCCGGACTCACGCTGGCCATCGCCTCGCCCCTTTTCTACTGGCTCCAGACGCCCGGCGAACCGGTGGCGCTCGGCATCCTGATCTACATGAACGGGGGGCTTGAGCGGTTCCTCGTGGAGTACTACAAGACCTACATCCAGCGGAATATGTCGGGGAAGTTCCGGCCCGATCTCCCCCGGGTGGAGTCCTTCCGGCGCGAGAGATTCCACTACGGCGCCTGGGTCCTCATCCTGGCAGTCGCCGCTACCGCTTTCCTCGAGGCCGGGGCCTTCGGCTAGCCGACCGCTTCGGCCGTGCCCCGCTCGGACGACACCTTTGGCTGGGACGCAGTCGTCATCGGCTCCGGCCTCGGCGGGGCGCTCGCCGCCCACCGGCTCACCGAGGCGGGGGCGCGGGTGGTGGTCCTCGAGCGGGGACGCTGGCCGCACCGCGACGAGGGGGACTGGGACCCGCAGGCGATCCTCAGCGATCTGCGCTACCGGGGAAAGACGCCCCTCTCGGTGCGGCAACTCGGCGACCGCCGGTTCCGCCCCCTGCCGATGAACGAGACGGTGGGTGGCATGTCGGTCTTCTACGGCGGCGCGTCCCTCAGGCTCCGTCCGGCCGACTTCCAGCGCTGGCCGATCGGCTACGGTGATCTCGAACCCTTCTACTCCAAGGCGGAGCGGCTGCTCGGCGTCCACGGCGCCGCCGGCGCCGACCCCCTCGAACCGCCCCGCTCCACCGGCTATCCATTCCCCTCGATCCCGTATTCCGCCCCGGCGGAGCGGATCCGGCAGGCGGGCGAGGCGCTCGGCTATCGTCCGTTCCCGATCCCGCTCGCCATCAATTTCTCGGGAAGCCGGGGCCCGCGCTGCGTGCGGTGCAACACCTGTGACGGCTTCCCCTGCGCGATCGGGGCCAAGAACGACGCTACCGGGCTCCTGCGCCGCGCAGAAGCGAAGGGACTCGTGGTGCGCGCCGGAATGGTCGTCTCACGCCTGCGGACCCGTGGCGCAAGGGTGGCCGGCGCCGAGTGCATCGATCAGGAGTCGGGCAAAGCGGTTTCGTTCGAGGCGCCCCTCTTCGTACTCGCCGCCGGCGCCCTGGCAAGCCCGGCGGTCCTCCTGCGGTCCGGGATCGGCGGCGCCGGTGCGGACGCGCTCCCCATCGGCCGCTTCCTCATGCGGCACTGCAACGCCGTGGTCGCCGGGCTCTTTCCCTTCCGGACGAACCCGGAGCAGGTCTTCCACAAACAGGTCTGCTTCACCGACTTCTACGAGGAGCAGCGGGAGCGCGACAGCTTGGCGGTCGGAGTCATCCAGGACATCTACACCCCTGACGCCGGCGTGGTCCGGCGCGCGGCCGGGAAAGTAGCCGGAGCCTTCCTCGCGAGACCGCTCGTCCACCGGCTCCAGAATCTCCTCTGTGTCGCGGAAGACGAACCCGACCCGGAAAACCGGATCTCGCTGGAAGACGAGACGGACGCGTTCGGGATGAAGCGAATTCGGGTCGAGCACCGCTACCGGAAGGCGGATCGGGAGCGCTTGCGGTTTCTCGTGCAAAGGGCGCGAAAGATCCTCCGCAAGGCGGGAGCGATCGGTACCCACGTCTGGTCCATTTCGTCGTTTTCCCATGCGGTGGGCACGCTCCGGATGGGAGACAGCGGTGGCGCCCCCGTTGAGCCGACCGGCCGGGTGCGGGGGCTCGACAACCTGTTCGTTAGCGACGGCAGCGTCTTTCCCGCTTCCGGCGGGGTGAATCCGAGCCTCACAATTGCGGCGGGAGCCCTGCGGATCGCCGACGGAATCGTGAAGGGGAGAACGTCTTGAGCGGAAGGTCAGCCGCCGGCCCGACTCCCCCGACTCCGACCATCGCCGTCGTCGGGTGCGGCCGCATCGCCCGGGTCCACGCCGCCAACCTGGCGCCGCACGCGAGGCTCGTTTTCACCAGCCGGAATCCGGAGTCCGCACGAGCCCTCGCGAAGCGGTTCTCCGGCGAAACCCTCACCGGTTTCGAGGAGGCTCTCGGCCGCCCGGACATCGCGGGGGTGGCCATCTGTTCGCCACTCGAGCACCACGCCTCCCAAACGATCGCCGCGCTCGAAGCCGGCAAGGCGGTCCTCGTCGAGAAGCCGATGGCGCAGTCCCGCGCTGAAGTGGAAGCGATCGGCGGCGCGCTGGCCGGTCGGCCCCCCGGATCGTTGATGGTTGCCGAGAACTACCTCTACAAACCGTCCCTCGCCAGGCTGCGCGCGTGGCTTCCGGAAATCGGACCGCTGCGCCGTGTCCGGGTCGCGAAGCTCACCCGGCAGCAGCCCTCCGACTGGCGGACCGGGCACGGCGCCCTGCTTGAAGGCGGCATCCACTTCGTCGCGCTCCTGGGCGCAATCCTGGACGCCGACCCGGTGGAGGTGAGCGCGGACTTCCCGGGTGGCGCCGACCCGGAGCGGAGCGCGGCGCTGGAACTCGAGTATCCGTCCGGAGCGCGCGGCGAAATCCGCTACGGCTGGGACACGCCGTCGCTTCCCGGAGGGATCTTCCAGCACTCCTTCGTGGAAGGTGAGGCAGGCCGCATCGTCTTCGAGAGCAACGGGCTCTACCTCGGGTCGCGCGCCGGGTGGGGAATTCGGTTTCGCTTGGGTCCGGTTGCGGACCTCATGGGATTCGGGGCGATGGCCGGGGATTTCCTCCGGTCGGTTCGAAATCCCGCGCACCGTGCGGTTTCCGATTTCGCCACCGCACGGCGTGATCTGGAGATCGTTTTCCGCGCCTATGACACTCGATAATTCAGTGGTTTATGGGCCCCAAGATGTGGTATATTTCCATTGCGCTGGAAAGTTCACCTCCTTACATCCGGCGTCCGGCGTTGCCGGGGGCTGTCGCGCGAAGACCCACCCATCCCCAAGCGGCAGCCCGAAGGGGGTTGGATGGGAACGATCGCCACTGAGTTCTCGGGAATCGTCTATCCGGCGCCGATGCGCCGGAGCTGCTTACGAGGAGAAGCGGGCGAGCCGGTAGTCCGACAGAAGCGCCACCCCGACGTCGTCGAGGATCTCCATGGCGGCGAACATTCCCATCACGGGAGCCATCGTCACCCCGCTGTGCATCGAGGCGAAGTAGATGCCGGGCGCAGCGGGGTCGAAACCGACGATGGGGTGTCCGTCCCTGGGTAGCACCCGGTAGCCGAGGCTGACCTCGTCCACCTCCAGTCCGGCCGCCGCCGGCAAGACCTTGGCGGTCTCCTCGAAGATGGCCTGCCCCACGGCGTGGGAGTGATCCGTCGAACCCGCACCCGCGAAACCGACACCGGCCACCACCTTCCCGCCGGCCGCCTGCTTCACGTGGATGCGCGGGGCGAGCACGATCCGGCTGACCATGGACTGTGTCGGCGTCGAGTGGGCCAGAATCCCGGGAGACTCGATAAGTGGCACCTCGACCCCGGCCTGCCGCGCCAACTCGGGCGCCTGAACACCGGCTGCGAGGACCAGCGTGTCCACTTCATGGTCGCCGGCCGAGGTCCGGACCCCCCGCAGAACTCCGTAGCCGACGTCCAGTGCGCTCACCTCGGCAATCAGGAACCGCGCTCCGGCGGCCTCGGCCGCTGCCCAAAGGGCGCGGGTCGCCGAACGCGGTTCGATGTGTCCCTCCGCGCTCGCCCAGATGGCGGCGAGGACCGGCGCCTCGGGAGTCAGGCCCGGCTCGAGTTCGTGGAACCGGGCTTCATCCACCTGATGGATGGGATAGCCCCAGCGCTGGCTCCGCGCGAGCTGCTCGTGAAGGAGCCGGACGCGATCGGCCTCGATGCGGTACTCCAGGGTGCCCCCCCAACTCACTTCGAGGGCGCCGCCGAGTTCCGCCTCGAGCCGCCGCCAGCCCTGGAGCCCCCGCCAGTTCAACTCGTGGTAGGAGTGCGGACGCTTCGAAAAACTGGCGTTCATCCAGGCGAACGAATTTCCGGTGGCGCCCGCCGCCGGCCCCTCACGCTCGAAAACGGTGACGTCGGCGCCCCGCCGCGCGAGGTGCAGAGCGATGGAGCATCCGAGGACGCCCCCGCCCACGATGCCGATGCGGCCGTTCAACCGCTGGGCGGCCGATATCCCGCGATAGCCCGAGGTCACCGCCACGCCCGCGACCGAAGTCAGGAACCCGCGACGTCGCATGATTTCAAGAGCCTGTGGAGAAAGTGACGCGGGCGCCGAGTCCGGCGAGAACGCCGTTTGGCAGGGCCGCCGCGGCGGCGAGCGCGGAGAGAACGCACAGCGTCTCGCGTCGGGATTTCGAAGTGTGCATGGAAGGGCCTTCGGAAGAGCGGAACGGAGGGGCCAATTTACCGGACGGTGCGGTGGGCGGCGATTCGCATGATGCCGGGAAGTGGGAAGATTGCCGACGAGATGATCAGGGATCGAAAGTCCGTTCCTCCAGCCGGCGAAGTCCGAAAGCGCGACCGCGAACTCGGGATGGGCCGGAAGATCAGCCGGCGGGACTTCCTGAACGGGATTCCGGTAGGGGCCGGGGCTCTCGCCCTTCCGGGAGCTTCGGGATGGCTGCTCGGGGCGTGCACACCGCCCGGACCGAGCGGCCCCTACCCTCCGGCGCTGACCGGGTTGCGAGGCAGTCACCCGGGTTCCTTCGAAGTCGCCCACCAACTCCGCGACCGGGCCGCGAGCACGGGCTCATGGGACGACACCGGCGCCGCGGACGGCGGGCATTTCGATCTGGTGGTGGTCGGGGGCGGGATCAGCGGCCTCAGCGCCGCGTGGTTCTACCGAAAGGCTTTTCCGGAGGCGCGGATCCTGGTTCTCGACAATCACGATGATTTCGGCGGACACGCAAAGAGGAACGAATTCACGCACGAGGGCCGCACCGTGCTCGGCTACGGGGGGACCCAGTCGCTCGACTCCCCTTCCACCTTCACCGCGCAGGTGCACGGCCTCCTGAGCGATCTGGGAGTCGATCTCGACCTCTTCTTCACCGCCTTCGACCGCGATCTCTACCGGTCCCATGGACTCGGGAGCGCCGTCTTCTTCGGCAGCGAGGATTTCGGAGAGGACCGCCTGGTCAACGGCATGGGGCGCCGCCCTGCCGCCGAATTCGCGGCCGAGACCCCGCTGAGCGAGACCGGCCGCGCGGACTTCGTTCGCCTCTACGAGTCCCCCGGCGATCCGTGGCCCGAGCTGGACGAGGCGGGCAAGAAACAGCGGCTGGCAACCACCAGCTACGAAGCTCTCCTCGAGGCGCTCGGAATGGGCGCGGAGATCCAGGCGCTCTACCGCCAGCGGACGCACGGACTCTTCGGGATGGGTCCGGACGGGGTTCCCGCCCTCGATCTCTGGGGACTCGGCTACCCGGGATTCCAGGACATGGGTCTGACCCCCGGGGACCATCCACGCCTCAGCCTCACCGCCAAACCCAACGAGGACCCGGATCCCTACATCTTCCACTTTCCGGACGGGAACGCCACCATCGCCCGGTTGCTGGTGCGCAAGCTGGTGCCGGGCGCCGCCGCGGGCAGCACCCAGGAGGACATCGTCCAGGCGCGGCTCGACTACGGCGTTCTGGACCGTCCGGATTCGCCGTGCCGCATCCGCCTGAACAGCACCGCGGTCCGGGTGCGTGAGGGCGGTGACGGAGCGGCCAGCGTCACCTACGTCCAGGACGGCGCCGCGACGCGCGTACAGGCGGGGCATGTGGTGCTCGCCTGCTACAACCGGGTGATTCCCTACCTGCTGCCTGAACTCCCCGAAGAGCAGCGCGAGGCGCTCGCCTACCCACCCAAGGTGCCGCTCGTCTATTCCAACGTCCTCATCCGGAACTGGACCTCATTCGTGGCGCTGGGCGCGTCCAGGATTTACTTCCCCGGCGGGTTCCACGCCAGCGTTTCGCTCGATTTCCCGGTGAGCGTCGGGCGTTACGACTTCTCGCGCGGCCCCGAAGATCTCATCGTGCTCCACACGGTACGGACACCGTGTCTTCCCGGAGCGAGCGCCCGGGTGCAGCACGCGGCGGGACAGCACGAACTGCTGGAAATGGGCTTCGAGACCTTCGAACGCGAAACCCGGAACCAGCTC
This sequence comes from Acidobacteria bacterium bin61, assembly GCA_002238705.1. Classification (GTDB taxonomy): domain Bacteria; phylum Acidobacteriota; class Vicinamibacteria; order Marinacidobacterales; family Marinacidobacteraceae; genus Marinacidobacterium. The sequence continues at coordinate 14,851 of MPMW01000059.1, forward strand.
GCCCGAGCCCTCGGCCCCGGAGGCTTCGACCCGGCGCGCGACATCCTCGGACTCACCGTAAACCGCTGGCCGCACGGCTACGCGTTCGAGTTCAACTCCCTGTGGGACCCGCCCTTCGCCCCCGGGGAGGCTCCCAACGAGATCGGCCGGAAGCCCTTCGGACGGATCCACATCGCGAACTCCGACGCGGCGGCGTACGCGTACACCCAGGCGGCCATCGATGAAGCCCATCGCGCGGTCCGGGAGATCCTGAACGGCGGGTAGCGGTTCTCATTGCCCGAACTGCCCGAGGCTGAGGCCAACCGGGAAAACCTGACCACCTGGCTCGCCGGCGAGCGGTTGCTCGACGTAGCCGTCCCGGATCCGTTGACCCGGCGCGGACAGCGGGAAAGCGACATCCGGGCAGCGGCGGAAGGCCAGGTGGTCTCGGCCGTGCGGCGGCGCGGCAAGTTCCTGCGCCTCGAGTTCTCCGGCGACGGTCCGGCCCTGCTGAGCCACCTCGGGATGAGCGGCAAGTGGGCACTCCGCCATTCCGGTGACGCCGACCCGCCGGCGGTCCGCGCGGCGCTCCGGATCGCCGGGGGCCGGCGGGTCGTCTTCTCGGACAAACGGCGCTTCGGCCACTTCTCCGTGTGTCTTCCCGCGGACGAGGAACGACTTGCCCGCCTCGGTCCGGAGCCGCTCGGACCGAGATTTACGGGAAAGCGTCTCGCAACTCTGCTCCGCGCGAGCCACCGGCCCGTCAAGTCGCTCCTCATGGATCAGGACCGGATCGCCGGGATCGGCAACATCCAGGCAGCCGAGGCGCTGTGGCGCGCCGGAATCCACCCGGCCCGGCAATCCAACGAGCTCGGATACCGGGAGGCGGCGAAACTCCAGCGCGCGATCCGCTGGACCCTGCGCCGGTCGATCCGCAGCACCCGGACTCCCGAGATCCTCTATCTGAGCGACGGAGAGGCCGGCAGGCAGAGCACGTCCGCCCGCTTCTTCGTCTATGGGCGGGAGGGAGCCGCCTGCCCCCGCTGCCGGCGGGGCGTGATCGGACGTATCCCGATCGCGGGCCGGTCCTCGTTCTACTGTCCCCGCTGCCAGGTTCAACAGCCTGTGGTGAAACCGGCGTGAGCGCCGAGGCCCCCACCGGGAGAAACGCTCATGCGTGTGTCCTCCCGCCCACCCCGCCGGCACGAAAAGCGGCATCCGCGTTTGAAGCCCTTTAGCAGCCTGTGGTGAAACCCGCGTGAGCGCCGAGACGGGCGAGGCGCCCGGCTGACAAGGCGCGTGAGGCCGGAATACCGGGTGTATTTCGGCCGCAACG
>MPMW01000060.1 GCA_002238705.1 Acidobacteria bacterium bin61
GTCCCGGACGGCGGCGGGCCGTTTCACGGGCCGCCGGGCGCCTGATGCCGGTCTGAAGGCCGCTACCGCGAGAACCGGCCGGCGGTCCCTGACCCCACCCTCCCCGGCCCCGATCTGACACCATACCGGCTCCCGCAGGAGGCGCCCATGAGACGCATCGCATTCCTCGCCACGGCGCTGTTGCTCGCGCCGGCGACCGCGCTCGCCACCTGGTCGGTGATCGCGGTGGACCGGAACTCCGGTCAGGTGATCATCGCCTCGGCCACCTGCGTCCGGCAGTCCCGCTTCCCTCCCCGGCCCGCGCGCGACCTGATGGACATCCAGGCGGTGATCGTGCCCGGCGTGGGCGTCGCCGCGTGTCAGGCCGGCGTGGACAACACCCGCGCGAACCAGATGCTCGTCTATGAGGAGATCCGGAAGGGGACCGACCCGGAGCGGATCATCGAACTCCTCCGCGAGCAGGAGGGCCTCAAGGACGAATCCCAGATGGAGCGGCGGCAGTTCGGCATCCTGGACCTGCAGGGCCGAAGCGCCGGTTTCAACGGGAGTCGCAACAGTGCGGCGTCGCTCTACGTGGCCGGCCAGGTTGGTGACGACATCTTCGTCCAGGTGCAGGGGAACATCCTGTTTGACGACGACGTCGCGGAAGACGCGGTGCTCGCGTTCATGCGGGCGAAGGGCACCCTCGCGGACCGGGTGATGGCCGCCATGGAAGGCGCGGACCGGGCCGGCGGGGACAAGCGGTGCACCTGCGAGGAGGAACCGAAGCCGGCCGCCCCCTGCGACGGCAAGACCTCGCACGTCGCCTACATCGCGATCGCGAACCGCGACGACGCACCGGGCGCGTCGCACAACGACGGCGACTACTACGCCTACCTCGCCGTTAGCGACGAGGACATCCAGCCCCATGAAAACGCCAACCCCGTCATCACCCTCCGCCTTCGCTACGACGCCTGGAAGGATGCCGGCAGCAAACGTACCGGAATGCCCCCGTCCCTGATTCCCGAATGAGATCCCCCGAACGCCCCGGAATGAAACGACGGTCGCTGCCGGCGCTCGCCGCCTTCGCCATCCTCCTCCCGGCATCCGTTTCGGGCCAGGACCGTGGAGCCGAGACCGACCGCTCCGCGAACTGGCCCCGCTTCCGGGGGCCCGCCGCGAATCCGGTCGGCAGCCATCCGGACCTCCCGGTCACCTGGTCCACAACCGAAAACGTGGAGTGGGCGGCGGCGGTCCCCGGGGTGGGCTGGTCCTCGCCGGTGGTGTGGGGGAACCGGATCTTCCTGACCGCCGCCACCAGCACCCAGGAGATGAAGGGACCGTCGCTCGGGACCGATTTCAGCAACAACTACATCGCCGAACTGCGCGCGCAGGGCCTGCCCCCCGAGGAAGTCAATCGGCGCCTCTTCGCCCGCGACCGTGAACTGCCCGAGGAGATCGTGATCGGCCTCCATGTCTACTGTCTCGACCTCGAAACGGGGACCATGCTCTGGGAGCGGGAGCTCTACCGGGGCCAGCCGCTCGGGGGCCGGCACCGGAAGAACAGCTACGCCTCCGAAACGCCGGTGACCGACGGGACGAACGTCTACGCCTATTTCACGCATCACGGCCTGTTCGCCTTCGACATGGAAGGGAACCCGGCGTGGGACACACCGCTCACGGCGCATCCGACCGTCCGTGACTTCGGCACCGGCGCTTCCCCGGCGCTGCACGGAGACCGCCTCTACGTCCTGAACGACAACGAGGAGACGGGTTTCATCGCCGCTTTCGACAAGCGCAGCGGGGAGGAGCTCTGGCGCACCCCGCGGGAGATCAGCGAGCGGCGCAAGACGGGCTGGTCCACTCCGTTCGTCTGGGAAAACGAGGTCCGCAGCGAGATCGTGACCCTGGGCCCGGGCATCGTGATCAGCTATGACCTTGCCGGAAACCCGCTATGGCACATGAAGCGCATGGCGGGAGGTCCGATCCAGAGCCCCTTCGCGTGGGAAGGGCGCCTCTTCATCTCCGCCGGCGCCTCGGGCGGCCAGTACCGGCCGCTGGCGGCGATTCGCCCCGGAGGCTCGGGAGACATCACGCCGCCCGAGGGAACCACCTCGAACGAGCACGTCCTCTGGTACGACCGCCTCGCCGGCGGAACCTACCTCCCGACCCCCGTGATCTACGACGGAGCGCTCTACGTGCTCTACTCCCGCGGGATCTTCGCCCGCTACGACGTGGACACCGGCGAACGCGTCTATCGCTCGCGGATCGCGGAGGGCGCCGCCGCGTTCACCGCCTCCCCCTGGGCCTACGGGGGGTTCATCTTCGCGCTCGGCGAAGAGGGCGACACCTTCGTCATCGAGGCCGGCGACGAATACCGGCTCGCGGGAGTCAACGACCTGGGTGACTGGACGCTGGCTTCTCCGGCGATCGTGGGAGACCGCCTCCTGATCCGCACCCAAAACCACCTCTACTCCATCCGGAAAGAGAACGAAGCAACGGTGGATCCCTGACGGCGCTCGGGGCCCCTTGCGAGAGCGCCTTCCGGACCGGCGCCGCGCGGCTACGGCCGCGCTCCTCTCGGTCGCGGCGCTCTCCGCCTGCGGCGACCGGGAGCGCTCCGAACCCCCTTCCGTCGCGTCCGTCCGCTTTGTCCTGCCGCTCGGCGGGACCCCGGGACGCGACTGGGTCGTCAACAACTACGTGGACCGGGGTCCAGGGTCCGGGGTGCGCGACTATCAGGGCGGCCGGAAGACCTATGACCGCCACCGGGGAACCGATCTGGACCTGCCCAACTTCCGTTGGATGGATCGCGGATTCCCGGTCCTCGCGGCCGCCGCCGGCCAGGTGACCGCGGTCCACGACGGGGAGTTCGACCGGAGCGTCTCCTGCGGTTTCCTGGGGCTTCTCAAGCAGCCGAATCTCGTCGAGCTGACCCACGCCGGCGGAACGCGCTCCCTCTACCTCCACCTCCGCCGGGGATCGGTGCGCGTTTCCCTTGGGCAAACCGTGGCCGCCCGGCAACCACTCGGAGAGGTCGGGAGTTCCGGTTGCTCTACGGCGCCGCACCTCCATTTCGAAGTACTCAGCCCCGACGGCGCGGTCGTCGATCCCTTCGAGCCGAACCTCTGGACCGATCCGCCGCCCTACGAACCCGCACTCACCCTGATGGATTTCGTCGTCAAGGACGGCGCGATCACGGGGGAAGACGAGTTGAAGGATCCCCCGGCGAACGCGGCCCGGATCTCACCCGCGGGGACGCTCGGCATCGGGCTCTCACTCGCGGGAGGGTCACCCGGTGACCGGATCCACGTGCGGCTCGAGGGCGCCGCGCAGCCCGAACTCGTCGCCGAGATTCAGGACGAGCCTCCCCACAGTTACTGGTTCTGGAACCTGCCCGCTCCCCGCCACCGCGGCACGCGCCGCATCACCATTCACGCGGGCGGCCGTCTCCTCGCGCGCCACGAACTGCGCTAGCCACCACTCAAACCGCGAAACACCGTCCACATCGCGCGCGACAATGCCCTCGTGCGCCTCTGGTCGCTGCATCCCCACTTGCTCGACAGGCAGGGGCTGCTGGCGGTCTGGCGCGAAGGACTGCTCGCCCAAAAGGCCCTGGCGGGAAGGACCATCGGCTACCGGAACCACCCCCAATTGTGGCGATTCCGCGAGCACTCCGCGCCGGTTTCCACCATCGCGGCCTTTCTGCATGCCGTCGCCGACGAAGCTGGCCGGCGCGCATACCGGTTCGACCGCACCCGGATCGCGACCCCGGATCGGACCACCGCTCCCGTCGTCGTGACGACGGGTCAACTACGGTTCGAAGCCCGTCACCTCGCGAACAAGCTGCGCGTACCCACACCAGAGACGCTCCCCGCGATCCTGGCTGCTGGGCTCCCCGCGGCGCATCCGCTCTTCCGGGTCGTAGCCGGGCCCGTCGCCGCGTGGGAGCGGACTACCGCCCCTCCAACTGGCTCGGGACCTCCGTAGCGCCCGGCCGGCTGACCTCTCCGTCGCTCCCGGCCAACCGCTCTCGGAGCCCCATCATTCCATCCAGACTGGGCGCCTGGGACCCTGTTGGCCCCGCAAAACCCCAAGCGTGTCCCAACTGTCCCGGTGAGGGGATTTCACGGAGCCCCACCCGGCTCCCCGTCCGTCAGCGGCGATCTGTTCGTCCCGCCTCCTGAGCGAACCAGACCGCCGCCTTCTTGAGGATCTCCATCTCCTCCTCGAGTCGCCGAATCTTCTGCTTGGCCTCACGGAGTTCTCGCCGCTCGCCCTCGGTCCAGTCGTCACCCCCACCGTCCTCCACACCGGCCGCCGCGACCCAGTTCCGTATGGCCTGCGCGCTGGGATCGAACTCGCGCGACAACTCCTCAGGAGTCCGGCCGCTTCGAACCAGGTCGATCATTTGGCGCCGGAAGTCTTCCGTATAGCGCCGGGGCCTCCTGGTCATGCTTCCATGTCTCCTGATTCCGGCGCGCCGGCGCCGACGGTTGCGAGTCTTTCGCGGCCGATCCCGATCCGGCCACGGAGCCCCCGCCCCCGGCCTCTTCCACCGGTGGAGCCCGGCTGCCCGGTAAATGGCGTGCGCGTTACCAGCACGGCGGGAAACCCGGTAGTCCTCGGGCGCCTCCCAACGAGGGCCGAACACGGGACGGAACCGGACTTCATCGTCGGCGGGAAATGTTACCCCGATTTGGTGGCCAGTCCCTTGGCTTGGGCGCAGACGCGTCCAAGTTTTGTCCAAAGAAGTAAGTCAGGCCGCCCCCGACGCGCCGCCCACCGGCCCCGAACCGCGCACTGTTCCGCCGGACCGCTCGCCGTACCGCATCCGGTAGCCGAAACGCGCGAGCAGCGGGCTCTCCCCGTTTCCAGGTGGCGTCCTTGCGGTTCTCACCAACCAGCGGAGAAGCGCCGGGCTGGATCACTGGGCGGTCTGGCAGCGTCTCGACGTCCCGGCCCGCTGCTCGCGCTCAGGGCGATGAACGCGGAACTTGGGGAGCCCCGCGCGGTCCCCCGGTTGCGAGGCGCCGGCATCGGACCGGGGCGCCGGTCCCACCGAAGGCGCGTTCCCTTCGCACCAGCCTCCCGCCACCGGCGAGCGAGTTCCCCAACTCGGTCGGTCATGTTCCAACCGCCCCAACGATGCGCGTTGGGGTGTTGTGTCATGTGCGAATCAGTAACCTGTGTACACTGATTTCCGAACGCGCACGGAGTTTGATGTCGCTTGGCGCTATTGGGAAAAAGGAGTTGCCGTGTCAATGAAACGGGCCCGTTTCGCCGAAAGAACCAGGGAAGCGATTGCGCCCGCGTGCGCCCGATGCGCGATGTTTGACACGCACGGCCCGGCGGGGTCACGAACCGCGCACCGGGTTCCGCTCCGCGGATACGGCCCGGCGTACGCCGCCGGGCGCGCCGACCTCCCGGTCGTGGTGGGAGGGGCCGGTTGAAGAGGGCGGCTCCCGGTTCGGAACCTACCCCGATCCGGAGCGGCGAGAGTCCGCTCTCCGCGGTGAATCACGAGGTGATCTACCGCTTCATGGATCTTCACAGGGAAGAACACCGCATTGCGACGATGGCGCGCGTCCTGGGAGTGTCGCGGAGCGGGTACTACGCCTGGAAGACGCGCCCGCTCAGCTCGCGGGCGCAGACGGACGAGCTGCTCAAGAAGGAAATCAGCAGCGTGCACGCGTACCACCACGGCGCCTACGGTGCTCCTCGCATCCACGGGGAACTCCAGCGCCAGGGCTGGAGGGTGAGCCGCAAGCGGGTGGCCCGGCTGATGCGGGAACTGGGAATCCACGGCCTCGCACACCGGTCGCGGCGCACCCGCCGGACGCTGGCGCAAACCGGTTAGCCTTCCTCCCGGATTTCCTTCGCGGCGAGCGCGCCGACGCCCGCACCGAAGGCCTGAAGTGAATCGCCTGTTCTGAATCGGATGTCGCGCGTTGTCGGTGGCGGCCCGGGGCGTCCCCCGGTCCCGTGTCAGGCGGGCCGCAACTGCCGCCCGATCCGGGTCCACAGCCAGGGGACACGGCGGACCGAGAGGTCGAGCAGGTAGGCGATCAGTCCGAACAGCGCGAGCAGCGGCCAGAGCGCACGCGAGCGCACGACCCGATCTCCGCCCGTCGCGAGCACCTGGGCCGGGGTCGGGGCGACGACTCCCCCCGTCTCCGCGGCCAGCGCGGCAAGAGCCTCACCGTCCGCCGGCAGGAAGCGATATTCGTCGGGATAGGTGAGGTGGATGGCCCGCTCGAGGTCGGCGCCTTCGGCAAGATCGCCCGGGAGCGACTCGCCGACGATCCGGAAACGCGCCGTGTCGCCGGGGCGCAGCTCCAGCGGAACCTCGGTCTCGAACCGCCCCGGGCCGGTCTGGCGAATCGTGGTGCGCCCGACGAGTCCCGCATAGGAGATCTCGAGTTCGGGCACCACATCTTCGGGATAGCTGCCGTCCTCGCGAATCAGCGACAGGCTCACCGCGGCGGCGTTACCGCGTCGTGACACCTCGAAGTCGAGATCGCCCCCTTCTCCGCGGCGCATCGCATCCCGCACCACCTGGGTCCAGAACTTGCCGTAGCCGTCCCATTCCACCCAATCGGCGGCCCAGCGGTTCTTGCAGTCGGACGTGAACATCGAAGCCCGGCCAAGCCCGTATTGCCAACGGGCCAGCAGCGGCTCCTCGTCCGGACCCTCGAGCAGCACCTCCGCGGTGTCCTTCGCCATGGTCGCCACGAATCCCTTGAGTTCGGGCGCGGCCTCGAAGTCCAGCCCTTCGAGGACCCGGGCCATCTGCCGCACCACCGGGCGGAACGGCTCTTCCACCAGGGTCGCATCCAGGGCGATCTGGGTTTCCTCGACAAAGATCTGCTGGACGCGCGCCGCGTCCCGGATGAAGTAACTGCGTCCATCGCCCCACTCGGCGATATCCGAGAGCAGTTCCCGGTCGGCCTCCTCGCCGACCGCGACCGTCGAGATGGTGATCTCGTCCTCCATCATCCGGGTCACCAGCTCTTCGTAGTCGTCCGGATAGGTCTTCCCGTCGGATAGCAGGATCACGTGCTTGACCTTGGAAGGGCTCTCGTCGAGCTGCTCGTAGGCACGGTCGAGCGCGGGATAGATGTTGGTCTGGGCGCTCGCCTGGATACGGCTGATCCCTTCCTTGATCCATTCGCGGTCGGCGACCAACTGCAACGGGATCGTGGTGTAGGGGTTCCAGTCGAAGGTCACGACGCCAAAACGGTGCGTGTCCTCGAGCAGATCGAGCGCCGCCTTCGTGGCTTCCTTGGCCAGCGCGATCTTTCGCCCGTACATGCTGTAGGACTTGTCCAGCACGATGACGAGGGAAAGATCCTTCCACTTTTCCTCGATCTGGAAGTCCACCGGCAGCGCCTCTTCGAGCACCGACTCGGAATAGCCGTCCTCCCCGTAGCTGGACTCTCCCGCCGCGAAGATCAACCCCCCGCCCTCGTCGCGCACGTAGCGGGCCACCTGTTCCATCACCGGCTCGGGAAGGCGGTCCGGCGCCACGTCACTCAGCACCACGGCATCCCAGACGTTCAGGTCGAGGCGGGGGATCGCCGAGGCCGGCGCCGTGTTCACCGTAACCCCCTCGGATTCCAGCGCGTTCCTGAGGAACCGCGCGCTCTCGGGCTGCCCCTCGACGTAGAGCACGCTCGCCTCATCCTCCACGGGCACTTCGACGGCGCGCCGGTCGTTGACCGCAAGCCGATCCCCGGCCACCCGGATCTCCGCTTCGAGAACCGTCATGCCCGGATCGTCGACGCGCACCGGCACCGGAACCGTCGATGCCCCCGGAGGGAGCTCGACCTCGATGGCGGACAGCGTCTCGCCATCGGCGAGCACGCGGATCTCCGCGGGACCGCCGGCGGCCGAAAACACATCCACCTCGACCCCGGTCATTTCCCCGGCCCGGACGGCCGGAGGCAGCCGGATCGCGTTGACGAAGCCCCCGCCGTCGCTCCGCACTCCGGACGGCGCCGGGAAGACCCGGACACCCGCCTCCTTGAGAAACGCCAGGGCTGCGGCCGTGTCGCCTTCGGTTTCCCGTCCGTCGCTGAACAGCACCACGCGCTTCAGCCGGTCCGGTGGAAGCCGGCCGGCCGCGTGACGAAGCGCAGCCTCGATATTCGTCCGGCCCTGATCCAGGGCGCCAGGCGGCGGTCGTCCCGCGGAGGCGCCGCTGTCGAACACCTGGACCTCCAGCAGCGAATCGGCATCCGGCACCGACACCGCCCGATCGGCGAAGGCCACGAAATGCGCGTCCTCGCTGCCGAGCGCCCGGCTCGCTTCCCGCGCCCAGGCAACCGCTTCCTCCATCGACCCGGAGGCCACGCTGCGGGACACGTCCACCAGGAAGGCGACGGCGACTTCCCGCGACCCGGCGCGGATCACCGGACGGCAGAGCGCGAGCAGCAGGAACGCCGCGGCGAGCAGGCGCAGCACCAGCGAGGCGCGCAACCGCAGTTTCGGCCACCGGAGATCCGACCGCAGGGCCACGAACAGCATCACGCCAAGGAGCGGCAGCAGGAGAAGCGGCCAGAGAGCTTCGAAGGTCATGAAAACCGGAAACGGAACCCGGAATCCTAAGGCCGCCGGCAAAAACGTGTACTACGTCGGTGCAAATGGCGCCTCCACAAACCTCCGTATGGCAGGCATCAGCGCGTTTCGGCTAATTTCGACAGACTTCTCCGGCCCGATCTGCGGCCGTCGCTTCAAGGAGATCCGCCATGTCCCGTTCGCCGCTCGCTCTTCAGCGGATTGCTCGCGCCGCCCTCAATGCCGGCGTGCTGTGCGGCCTCGCCGTCTCCGCCGCCCCGGCCACCGGCGCGCGGCAAGCCGATTCCATCGTCATCGAGCCGGCCTCCCTCACCCTCGAGGTGGGCGAGACGGCGCAGCTCACCGCCACCGTGATGGACTCCGCGGGCAATCCGATACCGGATATCCAGGTGGTCTTCTTCTCCGGCAACCGGCGCGCCCTCACGGTGACTCCTTCAGGCCATGTTTCCGCGAACCAGCCCGGGCAACACCAGGTCACGGCGCTGCTGCCGGACCAGGCGTTTGACGGGAACTGGGACTACTACAGCTCGCGCGACCCGGGCCTGCGCGCCTCGATCCCGGTGAGCGTGGCCGTCCCCGGGTTGACCGACATCTTCTTCGAGGATGCGCCGCCCCGGGTGTGGGTGGGCACCGAAGTGCCGTTCCGGCTCGCCGGCCGCGACGGGGCGGGAGCGGTTCGGCGCGGACTCGAGGCTGGCTACGCCACGAGCGACGCCGGCGTCGCCGTAGTGGACCAGGTCGGCATGGCGTCCTTCCTCACCACCGGGTCGGTGCAGGTCGCCGCGATGCACGGCGAGATGACGATCTACCACGAAGTCGAGGTCCTGCCCAACCCGACCGTCCGGGTGGCCCTCGACGCCCCCGACCCGAGCGAGGTCCGCACCGGGGACGTGCTGCAGTTCCGGGCAGCAACCCTCGATGCGTCGGGCGACGAGATCGCCGGACCTGCGATCCGGTTCGCGGTCGAGTCCCGTCCGGACCCGTTCCGGCCGGAGTCGCTGGGGGCCGGCGCGCCGGCGCAGGTCACGCCCGACGGGCGGTTCGTCGCCGAGCAGCCCGGGGTGTACACCGTGGTGGCGATGAGCGGCGACCGGCTGGCGCGCCAGACCGTCCGCGTGGTTCCCCGTAACGTCCAGCGCGAGGTCGAATTCCTCGGGCACGCCCGGGTCTCCGACCGGGTGACCGGGGATCTGTGGGTCTGGGAGGGCGTGGACGGACGCGACTACGCCGTCCACGGCACCTGGAACGCCGAGGGGCATGCCTACTTCTACGACGTGACCGATCCGCGGAACATGGAACTCATCGACACGGTCCAGGTGGACGCCCGCACCGTGAACGACGTGAAGGTCTCCGAGGACGGCACCCTCTGCGTCATCAGTCGAGAGGGGGCCTCGAACCGGCGGAACGGGATCGTGATGATCGACTGCACCAACCCGCACGATGTCGAAATCCTGAGCTCCTTCGACCAGGGGCTCACCGGCGGCGTGCACAACGTCTTCCTCGACAACAACCACGTTTACGCGGTCAACAACGGCCGGCGCTGGGATGTCGTGAACGTCGAGGACCCCCGGAATCCCTTCCGGGTCTCGCGCTTCGAGACGGACACCCCCGGACGGTCGGTGCACGACGTCTGGATCCGCGACGGAATCGCCTACCAGGCGGGCCGCAGCGACGGGCTCATCATGGTGGACGTGGGCGGCGGCGGTATGGGCGGCAGCCCCAACACTCCTGTCGAAATGGGCCGCTTCCCGCAGATCACCGGCTGGAACCATGCGGTCTGGCCCTTCCGCAGCCCCTCGACCGGCAAGCTGTACGTGATCGGCGGGGATGAGGCCTTCTACCTGAACCCCCGCCGGCCCGACGCCGGAGGGATCCTCTGGGAAGAGGGCATTCCCTCCCGGGCCAAGGGTTGGCTCCACTTCGTGGACTTCACCGACCCGGACAACCCCGAAGAGGTGGCCCGCTTCGAACTTGCCGACTCCGGACCCCACAACCTGTGGGTCGACTGGGAAGAGGAGATCATGTACGTCGGCTACTACGACGCCGGCCTCCGGGTGGTGGACGTCTCCGGAGACCTGCTCGGCGACCTCTATCGCCAGGGCCGGCAGATCGCCCGTTTCTTCCCCGAGGACAACGAAGGCTTCCTCGCGAACGCCGCCTTCACCTGGGGCCCCCAGCCCCACAAGGGAACGATCTTCCTCGCCGATTTCAACAGCGGTCTGTGGGCGGTCCGGTTGAAGGATCCCGCAGCGGACGCCGGGGGGAACTGAAGCCCGGATGCCTCTGGACGAAACCGCGCACGGCCTCGGCGGCTTCCTTGCCCGCCGACTCCAGACGTTCCGGTTCTTCGCCATGTTGCTCCGCTTCGTCGTCTTCTATCTCACCGCCGGCCGCAAGGTCCGGCGCCGTTACGCCGAAGCCGAGCGCAACGGGAAGACCATCTGGCTCGACCACGGACCGTTCCGTCCGGAAGCCGGAGAAGGCACGACCTGACCGGACTCTTCGTGAAGATCCGCGATGTTCCGCCCCCTGAGTACGCCTTCGGCTACCGGGACTCCCCCCGCTCCGGGAACGAGATCAACGGCCACGGCGAACGCGAGAGGCGCCGCGCCACCCAGGTGTTCCACAACGCCGATGCGTCGAAGCCGATCGACTGGCAGGGGCTCGACGACTTCTTCATGTGCGTCAACCCGTGGCAGGTCGTGCGGCACCGGCTCCTCAACAAGTTCGAGCTGCGCAAGGAGCGGGGGCCGGTCCGCCGCCGGGTCGTGGACGAGGGTCCCGAGAACAACGCGGCATTCGTGAAGGCGGCCGCTCGCGAAGCGGGTGCGAGCCTCGTCGGCATCACCGACATCCGGGAAACGGACGTTTTCGAGGGTCGCGAGGCGCCGCACCGCTACGCCATCTGCCTGGGGCTGCCGATGGCCCGGGAGGAAATGGCCTACGCCGCCCGCCCCCGGGGAGCGGCCGAGGTGATGCGCGCCTACCGCCGGATCGGTCTCATCGCCATCCGTCTCGGAAAGGCGATCCGGCGCCGGGGATTTCCCGCCAAGGCCTACGGCGATCCGAACGCCACGGACATCCTCCACATCCCGCTGGCGGTCCGCGCCGGACTCGGCCAGTTGGGCAAGCACGGCTCCATGATCAGCCGCGAGCACGGCTCCAACTTCCGGCTCGCGGCCGTCCTCACCGACATGCCGCTCGCGCTCGATGCGCCGCGGGACATCGGGGTGGACGACGTCTGCGCCCACTGCCGGCGCTGCGTCATCGACTGCCCGCCCGATGCGATCCACGAGGAGAAGCAGTGGGTGCGCGGCGAGCAGCGCTGGTACGTGGACTTCGACAAGTGCGTCCCCTACTTCACCAAGACCTACGGCTGCGCGATCTGCATCGAGGTCTGTCCCTGGTCCGAACCCGGACAGGGAGAGAAGCTCAGCGACATGATGCTCGCGAAGCGGGCTCGCAGTAACGGAGATCAGTCGACAACCTGATCCCAACCCCAAGGACCAACAACGATGCCGAACCTGAACGTGAATTCCCCGCCGGCCCGCCGGCGGCTCCTGCCGCTGGGGCTTCTCCTGGCCGCCGCCGCGGTCCTCTCCACCTGCGGCCCACCGCCGGCGGAACCCGGCCTCCGCTTCGCCGTGGCGCGCTTCCAGCACGAGACCTGCACCTTCTGTCCGGGCGGCGACACCGAAGTCGAGGACTGGCTCCGCGTCAGCGAGCCGATTTCGGGCGACGATTTGCTCGGTGGCGGCGGCTACGTGGGCGGCTTCGTCCACCGCGCCCGCGAGTTCGGCGACGTGGAGCTCGTGCCCCTGAGTTCGCCGGTGGGCGTGTTCGGCGGCTCCTCCCGGAGTTGGAACACCAGGGAGACCTTCGACCACTTCCTGGACGGGATGCTCGCCGACCTCGAGGCGCAACTGCCGGTCGACGGGGTGTATCTCGCGCTCCACGGGGCCATGGCGGTTCGGGACGTGCCGCGTCCCGAGGCCGAGATCGCGCGCCGCTTCCGCGAACTCGTGGGCCCCGACGTTCCCATTGCCGGCACCTTCGACCTCCACGGGAACGAAGACGGGGAGTTCCTCGAACATGCCGATTTCGCCTTCGTGACCAAGCGCTACCCCCACTATGACGGCTACATCCAGGGCGAGCGCGCGGCCCGCGCGCTCCGGATCACCGCGCGCGGCGAATACGAGCCCACCACCGCGACCCGGAAGCCCGGGATCATCACCGCCACCGTGCTGCAGTGGACCGGCCAGTCCCCCTCGATGGACATCATGGAGCGGGCGCGCCGCTGGGAGGCCCGTGAGGAAGACGCCTACGTGAGCGTCTTCTACGGGTATCCGTGGTCGGACGTCCCCGACGTGGGCGCCACCGTCCACGTCATGACCAACGGGGATCAGGAGCTCGCCGACCGGATCGCCGACGACATGGACGACTTCATGTGGCGGGTTCGCGAGGACTTCGCCGTCGGTGGCTATCCCGGCCCCGAAGAGGCCGCGCCGCTGGTCGCGGCGGCCATCGCGAACGGCGAGACGCCCGTCGCGGTGGGCGACCACAGCGACCGTCCCGGCGACGCGACGCACATCCTGAACGCCTTCACCGCGGCGGGGATCGGCAAGACGCTGTATGGCACGATCTCCTCGCCCGCCACCCTGGAGGCTCTCGCGGCCGAAGACGTCCAGCCGGGCGATCCGTTCGACTACGAAATCGGGGGCTTCACCCCCTCCGGCGGCTCACCCCGGCGCATTACCGGAACGCTCGAGTACTTCGACGAGGGCTTCGGTTACGAACGGATCGCCATCGTCTCCTTCGGTGACGGCAACGTCGTCTTCCTGGTTCCCGCCTACGAACAGGTGCTCTATCCGGAGGCGTTCCGCATCGGGCCGATCAATCCCGACGACTACGAGGTCTTCGTGGTGAAGTCGCGGGTGCACTTCCGGCGCGGGTTCGACGAGACCGGCTACGCCCGCACCATCCAGATCGTCGAGGCGCCCGAACCGTTCGTAGGGACCACGTTTCTGGACGCGCTGCCCTACGAGAACGTGGACCTCAGCGAGTTCTTCCCCTACGGGACGCCCCCGAAGCGGAGGTAAGCGGGACCGGATCCCTACGGCAGCACCAGGGGCCCGAGGAAGCCGCCCCAGATGCCCAGGCCCGTCCCGATTCCGACCACCGCCGCCGTCACGGCGATCCACCGGTGCGGCCGCGGGAAGTACTTCCAGAGGAAGATGCCGGCCCACACCAGGGAAACGACGCCGGGCAGGGCCCATAGGGCCAGCGGGATTCCCGTGATCCGCTCCAGCCAGCATTCATCACATCCGGCCCGAACCCTGAGTCCGAACATCGGAAGCGCCAAAACCCCGAGCACGGCCGTGATCCGAAGATTGGAGAGGTAGCCCATCGCCACCAGCAGGGGGTGCGCCTTCCACCTCGCGCACAGGTAGCAGCACGCGAAAACAACCACGTAGGTGGCCACGAGTCCCATCGCGAGAGACAGCGCCATGCCCCAGACGGGAGCGATCTCGGCGGCGCCTGCCAGGTCCCCCTCCCTCACCGCACGGAGGAAGTCACTCATGCCGGCGAACCCCGCCGAGCCGTAGTGAAGGGCGGCCCCCGGGAGGCCCAACGACCAGAGGACCAGGAAATGACCGAACTCGTGAAAGAGGGCCGCGGGTGGCGTGGAAACCGCTGCCCAGAACCACCAGCGCAGCGCAACCGGCTTCCAGGAAGTGCGTGCCGGCCGCGGAGTCTCGGCGTCCGTGCTGTCGATGGTCATGGAACCCCTTGCGCCGGGAGTTCCGGCGGCGGCCTACTCCGGCTCGTTCAGCCGGTTGTACTTCCGGAGGATGTCACGGAGCCGGTCGTGCGGTAACCCGTAGATCTTCCGCCCGTTCGCCCCGACCATGTCGCGCCCGGCGACCAGCGCGTTGACGATGGCCTCCTCGGTGGCCTGCACCACTCCCTCGAAGAGCGGGTTGATGTTGTTGTTCGCGAGATTCTCGAGCGGGGCGACGCCGCTTTCGTTGTGTGCAGCCGCCTCGTTCGCGGTGGAGAAGGCGATGAAGATATCTCCCGAACCGTTCGAGGCAATGCTCCCGACCCGGCCAAGGGCGAGCGTGGTGCGGCGGATAAAGCGGTTGAGCTGGTGCGGCAGGAGCGGCGCGTCGGTCGCGGCCACGATGATGATCGAGCCGTCGCGTCCATAACCGTCGTCGTCATCCGGGCCCGGCGGGGCGTCGAACGGTCCCCGCTCCGGCGTCAGGTCCGGGATCTCCCGGCCGACCGGGACCCCGGCAACGGTCATCAGGTTCCGGCTCCCGAAGTTCGACTGCACCAGTACGCCGATCGTGTACTGGTCGCCACCGGCCTCGACGATCCGGGACGAGGTGCCGATCCCGGCCTTGAACCCGAACGTGCGCATCCCCGTGCCGCCTCCCACCGAACCTTCGGCTACGGGACCGCTCCGTGCGGAGTCAAGCGCGGCGAAGACGTGCTGCTCGCGCACGTGGAAGCCGTTGATGTCGTTCAGGAAGCCGTCCCAGGTCTCCGCGACCACCGGGAGGCTCCAGTCGGGCGCGTCGAGGTTCGCCTGCGCCCAGGCGATGGTGGCCTCGTGCACGGCGCCGACGCTGTGGGTGTTGGTGATCATCACCGCCCCCTCCAGGATTCCCCGGTCGCGGAGCCAGGTGGTCCCGGTCATCTCTCCGTTGCCGTTCAGCGTGAACCACGCGGCGAACACCCGTCCCCGGCTCGCCCGGCCCCGCGGCAGGACGGCCGTCACGCCGGTCCGGACCGGCCCCTCGCCGACGACGAGTTCTCCCTCACCGCGGATGATGGTGTGATGGCCCACCTCGATCCCGGCCACGTCGGTGATGGCGTTGAGCGGACCCGGGGTTCCCTCGAAGGGCGCCCCGAGATCCCGGGCGCGCGGCGACTCCTGGGGTGTCCCCGCAAGAGTGAAAACGGGCGTCAGCAGCGCCGCGGCGAGAAGCGCGAAGCGAAGTCTCATGGGCCGGATGCCTCCCGTCGGCAAGCCTACGGGATTTCCGGCGGCAGTGTCGTGCGCCGGTATCATCCGGCGCTTGTGAAACACGGCTTCGGGCACGCCCAACGCACGCTCCTCGCACGTCTGGGAGCCGCCGCCGCCGCGCTCGCGTTGGCCGGGGCCTGCGCGGCGCCCCGTAGCTCGCTGCCGGCCGCGGATCAGGCCGCGCTTCTCCGGGAACGCCGGTTGCAGATGGAACTGGCGTTCCAGGTTCAGCAGGAGCGCCGGCAGCGCCTCGCCGACCTCTCCTGGCCGCTCCGGCGTGACGGAGCCGACCTGTGCGCTGACAAGGTAACGGCCGGCTTCGGATTCTCCTTCGATTCCTCCGGGCGCTACGAACCGGGCGAACGGGCGGCAATCCAGAGCGCGCTCGGCGTCGGCCGCCTCCCCACCGTGACGACCGTGGTGAGCGGCGGCCCGGCCGACCACGCGGACATCCGGCCCGGGGACGTCCTCACCCATGTCGGCCGCTACCGCCTG
>MPMW01000061.1 GCA_002238705.1 Acidobacteria bacterium bin61
GCCGGTCCGCGGGTTATTCGGCGCTGCTCCCGGGGACGGTGTTCCCGGCCACGACCACCCGGTCGATGGACCTCAGCGCCGCGATGTCCTCGAGCGGGCTCTCGTTCAGCACGATGAAATCGGCCCAGTTGCCGGCCGTAAGGGTGCCGACGCCCTCGAGATCGAGGCAGGCCGCCGCATCGCCGGTGGCCGACATGAGGATCTGCTCGGCGGTGAGCCCCGCTTCGGACATCTCCCCGGTCTCGATGTGTTCAAAGTAACCCTGGAACCGTCCGGCCGGACCGGTGTCGGTGCCGAACGCGATCTTGATCCCGGCGTCCGCCGCTGCCTTCGCGTTGGCCATGGCGATGGGGTAGTGCTCCCGGTAGCCCTGCGCGGAGGGACTCTCCGCCACCCGCGCCATGCGCTCGGGGTCCTTCAACGCCTCGAGCACGGCGGGATCGGCGTCCTTCAGGAAGAACGGATCGTCGAAGAACTCGGGGACCTCGGAATAGACGTACGTGGATATCTCGCGAACCAGGGTCGGGACGTAGCAGACGTCCTGCTCCTTCATCAGCTCGACGAACTCATCGTCGATCGGCTGGTCGCGCACGCTGTGGGCGATGAGTCCGGAGCCCGCGCGCAGCACTTCCTTGGCGTCCTCCAGATAGAAGATGTGGGTCGTGACTTTCTTGCCGGCTTCCCGGCCGAGTTCCATCACTTGCTCGATGGTCTCCGAGGACACGCGCTCGTTCGCGCCCAGGTTCGTGTCCACCCGCATCTTGAGGAAATCGGCGGGCAGCGCGAGGCTCCGGGCCACCGATTCGGCAGCTTCCTCGGGGGTGCCGCTCGAGATGACCTCGCCGGCGATCCAGATCCGGGCGTGGTCAAGGCTGTCGTCCTGCTCGTCGCGCAACTGGGCCGCTTCGGGCCCGTCACCGCCCAGCGAGGCGATGCTGGTGACGCCATAGCGGGCATAGAGGCCGAGCTGGCGGATGAGGTTTTCCCGGCTGTAGTGGCCGCCTTCCAGCCCCATGACGTCGCTCGCGTGAGCGTGGGCGTTGATGAGCCCGGGGACCACGGTCTTTCCGGCGAGGTCTTCCACCGCGGCGCCGGGGGGCACCTCCACTTCGTCCGCGGACCCCACGGCCGCGATGCGCCCGTGATCCACGACCATCACGGCGTTCTCAACGGCCGCGTTTCCCGTGCCGTCCCAGAGGGTGGCCCCGGTGAATGCCGTCACGCCGGGCAGTGGCGGCGGCTCGGAGCCGCAGCCGGCGAGGACCCCCAGCGCGGCGAGCGCGGCAGGAATGAGGAGGAACTGCTTTTTCCGGGGAAGGATGGTCATGGGTCGGGCCTCCAGAGCGCCCGAGCATAACCGGGCGGGACGCGGGCGGCGAAGGGCCGGGAGATCACTCGCCGAGCACGTGGGGAGCCACCCGTTCGACCACGAACCGAGCCGCGGCCCGCGCTTCGTCTGCGTCTTCTTGCCGGTAGAACTCCGAGGGTGTCAGGTCCTCCGCGCCATAGAACGCGAGTTCGCGGTCCCTCCGCAGGGCGCGGGACGCGGCGGCAAGCCGGGAGACGTCGGGGGCCAGAGCCGGCGGCAGACGGTGACGCTCCGCTTCCAGGACACCGGCCACGTCGTGAACGCGAGGCGGGTCGACGCCTGAGGCCCGGAGCAGGCCCTTGAGCGCCAGTTCCACGGCCTCTTGCGATTGACGCACCACATCCGCCCAACTCTCTGCCTCATGGAGGGTGTCGAGCGCCATGAGGCGGGCCGTGGCGCGGCGAAGGTGGTCCGCGGCGAGAGTTCGATTCCGCACTACGACGCCACCGGTTGGTCGATCCAGTACGGCTGGCCGTGTGCCGTGCGTCGCCGCAACCGGCCGTCCGCGACCGCGCTCCGCACCCCGGCCAGGTAGGCGCCGAGCCGTCCGTCACGGTCGAACACGGCCAGTCCGTGGGTCGCGATCTCCGCCCACAGTCCACTGATTGCGGTGTCCGCGGGCAGGTGCGCGAAATGAGGATCCACCGGGCGGCCACCCCAGGTAGCCGGCCGCTCGTCCCAGCTCCGGTAGAGCGAGCGCCGAAGCGGGATTGTCCGATCCAGCACGATCACGGCGTCGACGTCGGACCCGGTAGTGGCTTCACCGCGAACCCAGGATCCGTGCAGCACCACGGCGGCGAGTCCGTCCCCTACCGCCGCGGCTGCCCGGGAGACGAGCGCCGCGGCATCCTGGTGGACGACACTTCCGGTGACGAGGCGGCGCACGCAGTACTCGTTGAGCGACAGTCCTGCCGCCCGTGCCGCGGATCGGAGAGTGTGGTGAAGCGTTGGGGACATCCGGAGCAGGAAACGTCCGGAGGTTCTGGCGTCGATGCGTGATGTCATCGTGGTGGATGACATGATATCACTGGATGGCACTAGGCGATATCACTTTCCGTCTCAACTCGCTGTTAGCGTTCCCGGCTCATGACGACCGCGACCCTGGCGCCGGCTGGCCTCGGGCCTCCCGGCATGTGCGGGAAGCTCGTGCGTACGCTACTGATCGGCCCGCGCGCCGTGGGCTGGGAAGCCGGGGCGTCCTGGCGCGATCTCGGATATCTCCATCCGCCCGAGGAGACGCTCGCGGCCGGACAGCACGAACGAATCCGGTCGTTGCTGTTCGAACGCGGGGTGGAGGTCGTGGAGCCGGAGGAGCTTCTTCCGGGCCTGACCCCTGACGCCGTTTACTGCCACGACGCCTCGTTCCCTTCGCGGAGGGGCATGATCCTGATGCGGATGGGCAAGGAGAACCGGAGCGGGGAACCTGCAGCGCATGCCCGAATCTACGCGGACAGCGGAATCCCCGTGATCGGCGCCATCGAGGCGCCGGGGCTCGCGGAGGGCGGCGACCTGGTCTGGCTCGACGAGCACACCCTCCTGGCGGGCGAGGGGTACCGGACGAACGCGGCCGGAATCGCCCAACTCCGCAAAATCCTCACGAGGGACGGAGTCGAGGTCATCGCCGCGCCCCTGCCGTTCGGCGACGGGCCGCACTGGTGCCTCCACCTGATGTCGCTGATCAGCGTGCTCGAGCGGCGGACGATGGTGGCGGATCTCCGGTTCCTCGGCGTGCCGACCTTCGAGATGCTGAAGGCGCGCGGCTGGGAGTTGATCCCCATCGTGGAAGAGGAGCGCTCCACGATGGCCGCGAACGTGCTGGCGCTCGGAGAGCGGACCCTGCTGGCCATCGCCGCGAACCGCAAGACCAACGCCCGGTTGCGCGACGCCGGATTCGAGGTGCTGACCTACGAGGGCAGCGAAATCAGCCTCAACGGTTCGGGGGGCCCCACCTGCCTGACCCGGCCGCTGGTCCGGGAGGCGTCATGAACACGCGGATCCGCCGGATCGGCTGGCTCGTTTTCGGGCTCTTCGCCCTGCTGGTCGTCTTCCTCGTGTATTCCACGCTCTCGATGGGCCAGGCGCGCTGCGAAGTCACCATGCAGATGGCGGGCCGCCAGGCCACGGTGACCGCCCAGGGGGCCACCGAAGCCGACGCGATCCGCGCCGCGGTCACCGGGGCCTGCGCCCGGATTGCGGACGGCCGGACGGCGAACATTCTCTGTCTGGATACGCCGCCGCGCGCGGTCCGCTGCGACTAGGGTTCCGCCGCAGCTCGTCGACAACCCCCTCCGGGCGCACGACGAACGCCCGTACGGGCCCCTGGTAGAGGACCCGCGCCGCCGCCTGGTAGCGCCGGACGCGCCGTTCGGCGGCTGCGGCGTCGCCTTCCTGCATGGTCAGGACCGAAACCCCGCCGCGCTCGCGGTCGAGGATGACGCTCGGAATCAGGACGACCCGGGCGCTCCCGTCCCGGCGGCGGAGTCCGACCCGCACGTTTTCGCGCAGTTCGCCGTCGAGCCGCCCTCCGGGGCGCCGCTCGGCCAGCGCGGCGAGGCAGAGCCGCTCCGCCCGGGTGGCCACCCGGCGGCGCGCCGCCCGCGAAGGCGCCAGGCGTTCGTCCGCCAGCCGGAGCGCGGCGTCCGGGTGCGGCTCTTGCCCGAGCCGGTCGGCGCGGTGCAGGAGACGGTGGGCCAGCACGCGCACCGCCGTGCCGAAGGGGTCTCTGGCCGGGGGCCGCGCCCTCCCGCTCATGCCCGTGCGGCCGTTTCGGGGAGCGGCGGAGTCTTCGGGCGTGGGGCCTTCGGCCCCGGAGACCGGGTTTCCGGAACGTCGGGAGAAGCGGAGGGCAAGACCTCGATCGCATGCCCTTCCCAGTTGAAGCTCTCGCGCTCCTTCTTCATCGCGAGGGCGGCCGCGGTGGCGAAGCCGGCCGGGAGATAGCGCGGCTGGTCCCTGCCGTCGGGGGCACCGTCCTTCTTGAACCGGGTTTTCCAGGAGAGGGTGAGGGTGTCCCGCGCGCGTGTCATCGCGACGTACATGCACCGTCGTTCCTCGGACTCGGCACGCCCTCCGTCCTTGATCTGCCACGCGGTCGCGTCGGTCACGAGGGCGATGTTCCAGACGCCCCCTTCGCTTTCCACTACCCGCGGAATGCCGGTGTCCCGACCGCCGCGCCCCCCGCAGTCCACCACGAACACGTGATCGAACTCGAGTCCCTTGGCAGCGTGGATCGAGAGCGCCTGGACCGCCCCCTTCGCCTGCACCGCGGCCTGGGTGGCGTCGCCGTCGGCGGCGGCGGCCAGGCGCTCGGCCACCTCCTCGAAGGTGGCGAACCCGCCTTGCTCGAAGCTCTGGAGCAACTGAAGCCCCTTGGTGACGTTGGCCGCCTGTTGGGCGGCCTCGTAGTGGTTCCTGGCCGCGGCGGCGGCGCGGGGTACGTAGCGGGTCTCATCGAGGATCCGGGCAACCGTGCGGGACGGCGAAAGGCGTCGCGCAATCCGGAGCCAGGCCGCGGCGTGGGCCGCCGCTTCGCCGAGCCGCTCCCGGAGACCAGGGTCCAGACCCGGAGGCAGCCCTTTTCCTCCCGCGAGGAGCAGGTCGGCAAACGGCGCCCCCGACGGGCCGTGGCGGCGCAGACAGACGAGGTCTTCACCCGGGAGTGCGAAGAACCGGGATCGAAGCAGTTCCACGGCGCGCCGATCCGAGTGGGGCCGCGCGAGGAAACGGCAGAGTGCGTGGAGGTCACGCACTTCGCTGGTGTTGAAAAATCCCGCGCCCTTGAGCAGATACGTCGGGACCCCGCGCTCTTCGACCGCGGTCCGATAGATGGGAAGCCGGGTGCCCGCTCGGGCGAGAAGGGCTATTTCCTCGGGCCTGACGCCGTCTTCGGTCACGAGGGCTTCAATGCGCCGCGCGAGGCGAGCGGCGGTTTCCTCGTGGGTGCCGGCGATCGCGACCGAAAGCGCGCCTCTTCCCGATAACCGTCGCTCGCCGGGTCCCGCGTCCTCGCGGAAGGCGTCGTTCTCGTGGTCGTAACGGAACGCCCAGTCGGCGCCGGGGTCGGCCTTGGAGTCCTCGGCGATCCGGCGGGCGGCGCTGTTCACGAAGCGGCGCAGCAGGTGGTGGGAGCGGAAGTTCCACTCGAGCGACGGGAACACCGCGTCCCGGGGAACGCCCAGGGCCCGGATCTTCGTTTCGGCACGGCTCAGGATCTCCACCCGGGCGTCGCGGAAACGGTAGATGGACTGCTTGTGATCTCCCACCACGAAGATGGTCGGCCGGGAGAGCCGCCCGCCCGTGACCCTTTGCACTTCTTCGGCCGCCAGCCCCATCCCCTCGCCCCAGGGCCGGATGACGGCCTGCAGGAGCCGCCACTGGGGGTCGCTGGTGTCGTGGAACTCGTCCAGAAGCAGGTGGTGGTAGCGGGCTTCGAGCCGGAACCGGCTCGCCGAAAATTCGCCAAGCCCCGACAGCAGCCTGGTGGCGGCCTCGGTCAGGTCGTCGAAGTCCATGACTCCCCGTTCCGCCTTGAGGCGCCCGTACTCCTTCTCCGCTGCCTGGAAGAGTTGCCAGACCGGCCCGAACGCCCGCTCATTCAGGGAATCGAGCCACGCGGAGCGGAACGCCTTGACCCGGGCGGCGACCGCGGCGTAGTCCTCTCTGAGTTCGGCGGGGAACCCGCGGGGTGGATTCTTGAGCCGCACCGGGAAACAGCTTTCGAGCGCTTCGCGGTCGAGGGCGTCCCGGCTGCTCCCCTGATCCTCGAGGGCGAGCGCCAGACGGACGGCGAGCGGCATCCGTATTCCCCGGGGGGCATCGGGCGCCAGGTCCCGGAGCCGCTCGCACGCGGCCGCGACGGGCCGGAAGAACGACCTCAGGCACGGTGGTTCGGGTGCGGGACGGTCCCATGCGGTCCTGGCCTTCTCCTCGAAGTACTGCCGCCAGGTGAGGCGGCGGTCGAGATAGTTCCGGACCGCCCTGGCGACCTCACCCCGCGAACGGCCGAGCAGCACGGGCAGGGAACCGAGCACTTCCCGATCGAAGCCGGTGACGCCGGACAGGACCCGCCGGATGGCCTCCTCCCGCACCACCGGCATCGAGCGCTCGTCGAGCACCTCGACGCCGGGACTCACCCCGGCGTCCAGCGGAAACTCCCGGATGAGGCCGAGGGTGAAGGCGTCCAGGGTGGAAATGTTCACTTCCGCGATGTCGGTGCGGCCGGCGAGCGCCAGGCGGCGGTGGGTCTTGCCCAACTCGGCGAGGATCCGGTCCTTCATCTCCTGCGCCGCCTTGCGGGTGAAGGTGAGGGCGAGGATGTTCCGCGGCGGGGTTCCGGCCTCGACGAGGGCCACGTAGCGCTCGGTCAGAACCGTGGTCTTTCCGGTACCCGCCGAGGCCCGGAGGAGGACGTTCCGCCGTGGATCGGCGGCGGCGCGGCGGCCCTCGAGGTCCGGGGGAAACGGGCCGGGAAACGAGGACACGGGCTCAGGAACCGGCATCGGACTCCGGGGGCTCGGGAGGAGGTTCCGGGAGGTCCCGGCGGATCACCAGATGGAAGGCGAAGTTGCCGTCGCCGGCGGGCGCCGGTGGAAAGGCGCCGCGGGCGATCCCGTCCCGTGCCTTTGCGACCTCGGCGTCCTGTTCGGAATCTCCGGGTTTGTCCGCCGGCCCGATCCAGCGGCGGTGGCCGAAATAGGGGATGGCGAAGTCGGTCGGAATCCCGTCGGCGGCCTCGAGTACCCGTGCGTAGAGGCGCGCCTGGAGCGGCTTTTGGTAGAAGCGGCCGGACTTGTATTCGAGAACCCGGCGCGTTCCGTCGGGCCGCCGGTCCAGCCGGTCCAGCCTTCCCTCGACCCGCAGTGTCGGCCCGGCGGGGGCGGGCGCTTCCGGCTCGCCTCCGATCCATTCCTCGAACCGGGCGGGAGTGAACGGGCCGCGGTCGCGCTCCTCCCGGAGGAACCACTCCATGGCGCCCGGAGTCGCTTCGCCGCCGAACAGCCAGCGTTCCTCGATGCGCCGCTCCGTTTCCTCCATGCCCCGGACCTCGGCGTACCTCCGGAACTCCGTTTGGAAGAACCCGAGGAGATCGTCCAGAGCGGACTCACCGGCGGCGAGGCCCGCGCCCGGAAGCGCCTCGTAGCTCCGATGCAGAAAATCGTGGAGCAGCTCGCCGCGTTCCGTGGGCGGCGGCACGTCGGCGAGGGGCCGTTCTTCGGGTAGGCGCAGGACGTAGCGCGCGAAGAACTGGGCCGGGCTTTCGGCATAGGTGTCGAGGGCGGTGGGGGAGACCGGCCGCTCGAGCACCGCGGCGGAGGGCGCCCGGCGATCGAGAGTGGTGGGTAGCGGCGTGATCTCGCCGGGACCTGGGGCGCCCCCCGGAGAGAGGGGACCACGGACCGGGATCCGGTCCGCCGCCGGTTCCCGACCCTCCATGGCCTCGACAAGTTCGACTTCGAAGGGCGAGGCGGCAACCGGAAAGCCGTCGTCGAGTTCGGGCCGAGTGAACGCGACGCCGGAGCGGGGCAGGGCGGGAATGGCCCGCAGCAATCGGATCTCCCGGTTCCGAGCCCGCGCCTGCCGTGAGCGGGTCGCCTCTTCGAGCAGATTGTTCGGGAAGAAGATGTTTCGGGGCCGGGGTCCCGGCCAATCGGCGTCCGCAACGCCCAGCAGCACCAGAAAGTCGTAATCGCCGAACGGCGCGTCGGCGGCCGCGATCAGGGATACCCCCTCGCCGGAGGACTCTTTCCCGGAGCCGGGCGACGGGCGCGGTTCCGACGCGCGGCGGTTGAGCAGGCGGCGGACGCGCCGCGCGAACCCTCCCGGCGCGCCGGCGCGGGCCCCCCCGGGAGCGGCCGCCGCCGCTTGGCGGAGGGTCCGGAACACGGCTTCGCGGACTGCTGCGTCTTCGTCCGCGGGCGGTTCCACGAAGCGGTCGAGGAAGCGAAGCAGGGCCTCGACCGCGTCGCTGAAGGCCACGCCCGGATCCCGGAGGGGAGCGAGCGCGCCGGCGGCCGCGTTCAGGGTCTCGAGCGCCGCCGCGGCCGTCTCCTGGTCCTCGGCCCGGGCGATCCACCGTTCGACCTCCCGCGTTGCCCGGTCCGGTGAATCCGCACCCGGCAGGCGCTGACGGGACCGTTCCGCCAATCGGGAAAGGTGGGCGACGAGGCGGGGCAGCTCCTCCGGAGTGTGCGTGTCCCGGATTCCGGCGTCGACCAACTGCTGCTGCAGAATGTCCGCGGCCCGCTGCGGAGCCGCGGCCAGATCGGGAGTGCGAACAAAGGGGCTCCGCAGAAGCCTCAGGCCGAGGGTGAGTCGCCCGGGGCGGGCGCCGAACTCCAGGACATCGGACAGCGCGGCGACCCAGGGTTCGGTGGAGAGTCTCGGCTGCAGGTGGGTCTCGAACGGGATGTTGCAGCCGGAGAGCGCAACCTCGATGGTCTCGAGATAGCGGGACGGTTGCTGCGCCACCAGGGCCATTCGGCCATGGTTCGCGCCGGACCGGCGAAAGTTCGTCAGCAGGGCCGCGGCGACCCGGATCTCGTCCGCGCGGTCGGTCGCCCGAAACACCAGGCCATCCCCGGTGGCCGGGATGTAGATCGGGGCGGGGTTCTCCTCCGGTTGTTCCCGGGCCCCCGCCGCGTCACCCGTGCCGAGGGGGCGCGATGCCGCAAACAGGGTGGGCTGGCCCTGCCGGTGCGCCCGGGTGGGGACGGCCTCCCCCGGACGAGCCTCCCCGTCGATGCGGGCCTCGCGGACCGGCAGCCCCGTCGGCAGACGTGGCGGAGGTGCGTCGCCGGGGAGCGCCCAAACCAGCTTCCCGGGACGCAGGAGAGCGGCGAGGAGTTCCGCATCGGACGGTCGCAGCGCGTCCTCTCCCACCCCAACCACGCGGAGCCCGGCGAGCGAGGGTGCGAGCGCGGCGGCGTTCAGAAACAGCCGCTCGCGGAGGGAACCCGGATCGGCGCGGCCCGCCTCCTCGAGCGCGGTCAGGTAACGGCCGTGGACGCGCCGGAGCCAACGGGTGAGCCTGAGTAGGCGCACCGCTCCCTGATCCGTCTCCTGTGCTTCGGCGAGGTTCTTCTCCGTGCGGGCGGCAAATGCCTCGAACGCCGTCCGGTCCGGCCTGATCCGGGCGTCCCTCGCCTGTTCGTCGAGGAAAGCGAGCAGCGGTTCCGCCAGTTGCGCCGGGTCTCCGGGAGGCGCCTCGGGCTCGGAGGCGCCGGCCAGCAGCACCTCTTCGATCAGGATTTCCCGGGTCAGTCGCGGGGCAGCGCGGAAGGGCGGATCGAGGTCGCCGGGCAGGTCCCGAAACGCGCTGTCCGCGACGCCGATCCAGGGAAGCGAGGAACCTTCCGGAAGGCGGGCGCGGAGCGTCCGGTCGAGCACCCACGCGGCTCCCGGGGTGGGGACCACGAGCTGGAGTCGTTCCCCGTCGGGCTGCGCACTGGCCAGGGACGCCTGGCGAGCGACCCAGTCCCGGAGTCCGCGCCAGGTCGCGAACCGGCGGATCTCGATCCACTGTGGCGACTCGGGTGCCGCCGGGGCCGGGTTCATCAAGCGCGGATGATATGGACGGTGTGTGCCGTTTCCGGTCACCCCCTTCCCAGACATCGCAAACGCCGCCGGGTTGGTAGCATCGGGGCCGATCGGGCGCCGGCTCCTTGGGGGTCCTTGGCGGGAACTTTGGCGCGAGAAGGCCCCGGAGGAACACGGATCTTGGCGCGGCAAACGGCACCAACGCTCTTCTCGGCGGATCCGCCGGGAATGCCTGTCACGGGGTTCGCGGTTGCCGCGAACCCGCTCGACATCCCGTCGTTCGAAGCCGAGCTGCGTGCGTTCCGCGAGTTCGGGAAGCGCACGCGGGTGGTCGCTTTTCCCGACCCGGAGGTCCGCCTTCCCGTCTACGTCAACGAGTTCTGGACCTCGAAGCAGCGGGCGGCCCATTCCCTGCACGAGATTTCGTACCGGGCCTGTTTCAAGGCGCAGTTGCCGCGGTTCTTCATCACCCGGCTGACGCGGCCGGACGAGTTGGTCCACGACCCCTTCATGGGCCGGGGGACCACCCTCCTGGAAGCCGCCCTGCTCGGTCGTCGCGCGGCCGGCTCCGACCTCAACCCGCTGAGTGCGCGCCTTCTCGAGCCGCGTTTCGATCCCCCGGAAGCCGCCGAGGTTGCGGCGCGCCTGGCCTCGTTCGATCTCGAGCGCCCGTGTGTGCTCCCGGAGGAACTCCTCGTCTTCTACCACCCGGCCACGCTTCGGCGGATCGTCAACCTCCGGGAGGAACTGATAGGGCGCCGGACCGCAGGCGCGGCAGATCGCGTGGACCGCTGGATTCAAATGGTTGCAACCAACCGGCTCACCGGCCACTCGCCCGGGTTTTTCTCGGTATACACGCTGCCCCCCAACCAGGCGGCGTCGGTCCGGTCGCAGCGCCGGATCAACGAGCGCCGGAACCAGTCCCCGCCGGAGCGGGAGGTCAAGGCACTCATCCTCCGGAAGACGCGTTCCTTGCTGGCGCGGCTTCAGGAGGTCGACCGCACCCGGTTGGCGAACGGCGATCCGGTGCTCCTGACCTCATCGGCCGACCGCACCCCCCGGATCGGCGACGGCGCCGTCCGCCTGGTCGTGACCTCGCCGCCCTTTCTGGACGTGGTGAACTATCGGGCCGACAACTGGCTCCGCTGCTGGTTCAACGGGGTGGATGGGGATAAGGTGGCGCTGTGGCACTGGGCGCGCGCGGCGGATTGGCAGGCGGCCATGACCCGGGTGTTTCGGGAGTTGCGCCGCGTCCTGGCGCATTCCGGACTCGTTGCCTTCGAGGTGGGAGAAGTGCGGAGCGGACGTCTGCTGCTGGAGACCCTGGTGGTGCCCGCGGCCAGGGAGGCGGGCCTCGAGCCGCTGCTCGTCCTGGTGAACGACCAGCAGTTCACCAAGACCTCCAACTGCTGGGGGGTGGACAACCGGCGGAAGGGCACCAACACGAACCGCGTCGTCCTGTTGCAGAAAGCCTGAGGGGAGCGAACGGCGCGTGAGAGCACCGCGGAGCGACGCACCGGTCCGGGGCGCCTGGATCGGGCTCCTGTTGGCGGCGGCGTCCGCCGGGAGCGCGGAGGAACCCTCCCGGACCGCGCGCCGGGTGCTGGCGGGGCTGACCCTCGAGGAGAAAGTGGGCCAGGTGCTGATGCCGCGCGCACCGGCCGAGTTCAGGAACTTCGCGGACCCGGACCGCCGCGAGCTGCTTGAGATGGCCGAAGCCGGCCGGCTGGGCGGGGTCGTCGTCTTCGCGGGCAGTCCCGAGGGAACCCGCGAAATCACCACCGCTCTCCAGAACGCGGCGCCGCTCCCGGTCCTGGTCGCTGCCGACTACGAGTGGGGAACCCCCATGCGCACGGCCGGGGGGGTGCGGTTTCCGCCGGCGATGCAGGCGGCGGCGTCTCCCGATCCCGGGGCTCTCGAGCGCCAGGGCCGCATCGTGGCGCGGGAAGCGCGGGCGGTGGGAGTCCATCTGGTGCTGGCCCCGGTGCTGGACGTCCTCCAAAGCCCCTCGAGTGCGGTGATCGGCACCCGCTCCTTCGGGTCCGATCCCGGCCTCGTGGCGGAGCTCGGGGTCGCCTTCCTGCGCGGGGTGGAAACGGGCGGGGCCCTCGCCACCGCCAAGCACTTTCCCGGGCACGGCGGAACCGGTACGGACTCCCACCACGGGCTCGCGCTGGTGCCGGCGGACCGGGGGCGCCTCGACGCGGTGGATCTCGCTCCCTTCCGGGCGGCGGTGGAGGCGGGGGTGTCCGCGGTCATGCCGGGCCATCTGGCCGTTCCGGCGCTCGACGGCCGGGACGACCGGCCCGCGATCCTCTCGCCCGAGATCCTCGACGGCGTGCTGCGGTCGGAAATGGGGTTCTCCGGACTCGTGGTGAGTGACGCCCTGGAAATGGAGGGCGCCAGGGCCGGCCGCTTCGACGGTGAGGTGGCGGCGCTCGCGCTCGGCGCGGGAGTGGACGTGATTCTGGTTCCGAGAGATCCCGTGGTGGCGCACCAGGCTCTCGTCCGCGCGGTGCGCGCGGGCCGGCTCGACGAGGACCGGCTGGAAGACGCGGTCCTGCGAGTATTGGAAGCGAAGGCGCGGCTCGGCCTCTTCGAAGACCGGGGCCCGCCGGAGCGCCTCGGGGAGGCGTTCGGCGATCCGGCCGCCCGGGAATTCGCGGAGTCGCTCTTTGCCCGGGGGCTGACGCTCGTCCGCGATCCGGAGGGGCTGATCCCGTGGTCCACCCGAATCCCCGGCAGCAGGTCGGGACATTCCGCAGCCACCCCCGATCTCCTCCTGGTCGAGGTCCATCAGGAAGGTCCCTACGAGCCCGATCGCCGCTTCTTCCGGGGAGAACTCCGCCGGCGGGGCGCGTTGTCGTCGAGGATAACGACGACGCGCCACGGGGCGCTTCCGCTGGCGCGGTTCGCCCGCGACGCGGATCGGGCGGACGCGGTGGTGGTGGCCGATTTCAGGAAGAACGGTCTCGAAATGCCGGAGGAACTCCTGAATGTGGTGACCCCCTTCGCAGAGAAACTGCTCGTCGTTTCGTTCGGCAACCCCCACGGGATCGGGGGTGCGCCCCCGGAGGCGGCGGTCCTGCTCGCCTGGGACGGAGCGCGGGCAAATCAGAAAGCGGCAGCGGCGGCGCTGTTCGGCGAGAGTGCGCTGGAAGGACGCCTGCCGATCCCGCTCGAGGGAGAGTCCACGGGGGCAGGTGTCAGGAAACAGGCGGAGCGGCAACGGCTCCGCCCGGTCGAACCCGGGGAGGTCGGCATGAGTCCCGAAGGCGTCGAGAACATCCGGGCGGTGATCGAGGATGCGATCGCCGCCGGCGTGACTCCGGGGGCGAGTGCTCTCGTGGTGCGCCGGGGCAGGGTGCTCCTCCAGGAGGGCTTTGGCCGGTTGACCTACGAGGAGGAGGCCCCCGCCGTGACTGCGGAGACGGTCTACGACCTCGCTTCGCTCACCAAGGTGGTCGGAACCACGACTCTCGTGATGATGCTCGTGGAAGAGGGGACGCTGGACATCTCGCTTCCGGTGAGCGCCTACCTACCGGAGTTCCTCGACCAGGCGCCCTCCGAAGAGGAGCGGAACCGGCGAAGCGGGGTGACCGTGGCCGACCTCCTCGCCCACTGCTCGGGACTGCCGGCCTGGATCCAGTTCTACCTGGAATTCGACCCGGAGGCGCGCGGCCTGCCGCTCGACGACGCCCGCCGGATGGTCTTCGACCGGATCATGGGCGCCGCTTCGGACTACGAACCACGCACGGACACCGTGTATTCCGACAACGGCGTACTGCTCGTGGGCGAAATCATCGAACGGGTCTCCGCGAAGAGGCTGGACGTCCTCGCCGAGGAGCGGATCTTCGGTCCGCTGGGGATGGCCGACACCCGGTATCGACCACCCCCCGAGTGGCTGGAGCGCATCGCGCCCACGGAGGACAACCCCTGGCGGGGAACGGTGGTGCGGGGGCAGGTGCACGACGAGAACACCGTGGTTCTGGGCGAGGTCGCGGCGCACGCCGGGCTCTTCAGCACCACCGGCGACCTGGGCGTCTTCTTGCAGATGCTCCTGAACGGCGGTTCCATGAACGGCGAGCGGCTCCTCCGGGAGGGCACCATCGCCCGTTTCACGAGACGGGCCGGGATCGCGCCGGGCAGCAGCCGGGCGCTCGGCTGGGACACTCCGTCGCGGAGTTCGTCCGGGGGGCCTTCCTCGGCGGGGGACCATTTCTCGCCGTCCTCCTTCGGGCACACCGGCTTCACGGGCACCTCGATCTGGGTGGATCCGGAGCGCGAACTCTTCGCGGTACTACTCACGAACCGCGTCTATCCGACGCGGGAGAAAGAGGGGATCTTCCGGCTGCGGCCTGCGTTCCACGACGCGGTGATCGCGGCGCTCCCGGATGAGCGCTGACGCCTGCGGCGGTTCCCATAGACTCACTCTGGACGATGGGCCGGCGGGGGTGGCGGCGGCTCCGGGGAGGCAGGAATGAAGACCGACACGCAGTTTCTCTTCGTGGCGCTCCTGGTGCTGGCTTTCGCCGTGGGCTGCCAGCCGCCCGGGGAAAGAACGAGCGGGGCGCCGCCCCACGATCCGCACGACGAGCACGCCGAGCCGCCGACGGTAGACCCGGCGTGGCCCAGGCTCCCCGACGACTGGCTGATCGGGGAAGTCGGCGGGATCGCGGTGGACCTGGACGACAACATCTGGCTCGTCCATCGGCCCCGCAGCCTGAACGCCGACGAAACGGGACTCATGCAGGATCCGCCGGTTTCCGTCTGCTGCAACGCGGCGCCGCCGGTCCTGAAGTTCGACACCGACGGGAACCTGCTCGACAGTTGGGGGGACGAAAACGGCTATCAGGGTGAGGGCTACGAGTGGCCCGCGACCGAGCACGGCATCTTCGTGGATCACCTGGGCTACGTGTGGCTCGCCGGAAACGGGCCCGACGACCACCAGGTGCTCAAGTTCAGCGGCGACGGCGCCTTCGTGATGCAGATCGGGCAGGCGGGCCGCACCGAGGGCAGCAACAGCACCGAGTTCCTCGGCCGGCCCGCCGACATGGAGGTCGATCCGGAAACCAACGAGCTCTACATCGCCGACGGGTACCTGAACAGGCGCATCATCGTCTTCGATGCCGAAACGGGCGAGTACCGCCGCCACTGGGGGGCCTACGGGAACGAACCCTCGGACGAGGACACCGGTTCGTTCGAGTCGGGCATGGAGCCCATCCAGCAGTTCCGGACCCCGGTGCATGCGGTCCGGATCGCGAACGACGGCATGGTCTACGTGGCGGACCGGGTGAACAACCGGATCCAGGTGTTCCAAAAGGACGGGACCTACGTGGACGAACTGATCGTAGAGGGCAACACGCTCGGCGCGGGCTCCACCTGGGACCTCGAACTCTCACCGGACGACGGCCAGGTGGACCTCTATAACGCCGACGGCACGAACCAGCGGATCCACATCATCAACCGGTCGGCGCTGGAGGTCGAGACCTTCTTCGGGCGCCGCGGGCGCTACTCCGGGCAGTTCCACTGGGTCCACAACGTCGTGGTGGATTCCGAGGGCAACTTCTACACGGCCGAGGTCAACACCGGACGCCGGGCGCAGAAGTTCGTGGTCGACCACTCGGGCCACACCCACTGATCGTCGCGGGAGCCGCTACGGAAACGGAGGGCCTCCCGAAGTCCGGGCCGGCGCCGGGCCCCGGCGGAAGGCCGCCGCTCGGGAGTCGCGATGGCCCCGGACGGTTTTGCCGTGGGCCGGGGTTCCCATACACTCACTCGGTTTGGCGCCGTGCGGGCGCCGATAACGGATTTTCGTCGGGGCAGCGACTCCGGGAGACAGCGATGAAGACCAGGAATGCGGTTCTTTTCTTGATGGTTCTGGGAGTGGCGTTCGCCGTCGGCTGCCAGGAACCGGGCGAACGGACGAGCGGGGCGCCGATGCACGACCCGCACGCCGAGCATGCGGAAATGCCCGAAGTGGATCCCCACTGGCCCATCCTCCCGGACGACTGGCTGATCGGGGAAGTCTCCGGGATCGCGGTGGACATGAACGACCATATCTGGCTCGTCCAGCGCCCCCGCAGCCTCAACGCCGACGAGTCGGGGCTCGCCCAGGATCCGCCGCTGTCGCAGTGT
>MPMW01000062.1 GCA_002238705.1 Acidobacteria bacterium bin61
TGCCGGTCAGCCGATCGGCGTGCCGTTCGCGTACGCGTGCTCGAGATGGAGTCGCTGGAGCCTTCGCGTGAGCGCCCCGGGGGAGCCGCTGCCGATCCGCCGCCCGTCCACCTCCAGCACGGGCGCCCGGGCGCCCGCGGTGCCGGGCGGGGACAGCTCGTCGGCGGTGTACCCCTCGGTCAGGGAGAGGTTCTTCTCCTCCACCGGCAGACCGTCCTCCCGGGCCGCCTCGATCACCGTCGCCCGCGTGATTCCGGGCAGGCAACTGTGGGTGTGCGGTGTCTGGACCGCGCCGCCCCGGATCAGGAAGACGTTCGTGGCGTTCGTCTCGGCCACGAAGCCGTCCAGATCCAGCATCAGGGCGTCGTCCATCCCGGCGTGATTCGCCTCGATCTTGGCGAGAATGTTGTTGATCAGGTTGGCGTGGTGGATCTTCGAGTCGATGCACTGCGGGCTGTTCCGGCGGATCGCGGAGGTGATCAGGCGGATGCCTTCGGGGTCGTACACGAGCGGCTTCCACTCGGGCAACACGATGAGCGTGCAGCCGGACCGGTTCCACTCGGGGCTCATTCCCGAAGTCACCTTCTCCCCGCGCGAAAGGGTGAGGCGAACGTGAACGCCATCCGTCATGCCGTTGGCGCGCAGGGCTTCGAAGAGGGCGGCCCGCACCGTTTCCCGGTCCGGCGCCTCCGCGAACGCCATCGCGTGCGCGGACCCGAACAGCCGGTCGAGGTGCCGGTCGAGATCCGCGACGCGCCCCCGATAGACGCGGAGACCCTCCCAGACGGCGTCTCCGCCCTGCACCGAGCTGTCGAACACGGACACCTTCGCCCCCGATCGGGGCTTCAACTCGCCGTTGATCGAGACCAGGATGTCGGCGTTTCGCGGGTCGGGGAGTTCCATTTCGTCGTCAGCAGGAAGGGGGGCTGCCCTGAAGCCCGGGGGCGGCTCGGAACGCATCAGCGCGCGCCGCTTCGATCGGTTGCTTCCCGCCGCGAGAGTCGCACCGCCGGCTCAGCCTTGGTCGGGCATTGTCGCGGCCAGCTCGCGCAGGGTCACCAACCGGATTTCGTCGGGGGCCCCCAGACGTTCATCGTTCGTGAGGAACGTGGAGCAGCCGTGGACAAGTGCGGTCGCCAGGTGGAGGGCGTCCCTGGAACGCAAGCGCAGATGGGCCCGGAGGTGGACGGCGCGCTCCATCACGCCCCGATCAACCGGCGCCAACGTGATGCGCGGGGTTCGTTGCAACAACTCCAGATAGCTGGCAACGAGTTGGCGCCGGCCGTCCCGGACCGGCCGGGGGAGTATCTCGACGAGGGTCAACTCGCTTGCGATCACGGTGATGTCGCGCCGGTCGATTTCGGCGACCAGGCCGGCCATGAGCCGCCGATGCTGCGGGATACCTTCGAAGATGTAGATGTAGAGATTGGCGTCGAGGTACGTGCGGCGGCCTAATGGAAGATCCGACAGCGTCACTCGGCCCGGCCAGCCGCGATCTCTTCGTCAATGGCCGCAGCGGAGTCATAGAGCCCGGAGGCGGCCCCCAGCAGGTCGGACATCGTGTAGGTCCGGCCACGCTCGCGAACCTCCTGGGCCGTGACGATGACCCGATTCCCCTCCGCGGCGATGTGCAGGAGGTCACCCTCCCGGAGACCGATGGCCTTCACGACACTCGCGGGCAGCGTGATCTGATTCTTGGCGCGGAGTCTGGTCAACTGCATCGGCTGCATTCCCTCTGGTCGGAAAGTACGACAATCCTACCATCGCAGTTCTGAGTCTGACCCGCGGTCTCCCTACTGGCTCCCTCCGATCAGCAACAGCTCCGTCTGCCGCGGCGCGAAGTACTTCGTTCGTTGGTCCATCACGCCGCCTCCAGTGGCGTGATATCCGAGAGGTCAGCGGTTTTCCGGGCGCGGGCGAGGTCGTACGTCCGCTGCAAATTCACCCAGAACTCCGCGGTGTTGCCGAAGAACTTCGAGAGCCTCATCGCGGTATCGATCGTCAACGCGGTCTCACCCTTCACCAACCGCTCGATCCGCGTCCGCGGCACGTTCAGTCGGCGCGCAAGTGTGATCGCACTCATGCCGAGCGGCTCCAAGTACAGCTCTGCAAGGACTTCGCCCGGGTGTGAGGGGCTCTCTATCAGGGTCATCTCTCGGCTCCTTCAGTGATAGTCCACGATTTCGACGTCTGCCGGTCCCCGATCGGTCCAGACGAAGCAGATACGCCACTGGTCGTTGATGCGGACCGAGTACTGACCGGCTCGGGTTCCCTTGAGCGCCTCCAGTCTGTTGCCGGGCGGAAACCTGAGGTCGTCAAGAACCACTGCGGCGTCCATAGCCGTGAGGATCGCGCGGGTCCGCCGGACCAGGTCGCTCGGGAACCCTTTGCCATAGTGATCTCGGACCGCCCCGGACGCGAGCCTGCCCCTCGTGCTCACGATCATGGACGGCGTGTATCATAACATGATACACGCCGTCAGGAAACAACACTGACTGACGGTGCGAAGACGGTGCCCTCGACGGGCCTCTGCCGCCGAGCCCCGACTGATGGCGCTCCCCCTCCTACTGGGCGCCGCCAATCAGCAGTAGCTCCCTCTGCCGCGGCGCGAAGTACTCAACGCCGCCCTCGGGGAGCACCCGGGCGTTCTCCTCGATGCGGATCGGGAGCACCAGTCCGTCCCACTCCGGAATCGGGGTGCTCACGTGCAGCTCGACCGAGTACCACGCGTCCGCTTTCAGGGGATACCGCACCCGGTCCCCGTAGGCGAACGGCCAGTCGACCGCGACCCGCGCCCCGATGTCGTGGGTGGAGTTCCCGACCGAGTGGGAATAGACGCCCACTTCGGGCTGGCGAGGATCGACCTCTTCGTTGCCTCCCGTTTTCGGCTGGCCGGACTGGTACCCCAACTCCCCGACGTCTTCCATCGTCTGCTCCCAGACTTCGTGAGCGATCGCTCCCGGCTTCCAGTTCCCCGTCAGGATGTCGGTTATCTCGAGCGCCTTTTCCCAGGCGTTTTGAATGCTCTCCGGGGCCTCGGTCTCTCCGGGCCGCAGCACGTAGGCCGTGCGTTTGATGTCGGTGCGGTAGTCGAGGTAGCCGACCCCGGCGTCCACCGACAGGATGTCCCCCGGCATCACGACGTGGTCCGGGCTGTTGATCGGCAGGTTCTCCCCGTCGCGGGTGATCCGGACTCCCGGCAGGAACTCGGTGATGAGCCCGAGCTCCATGGCCCGCTGCCGCATCCACCAGTGGATGTCGGCGACGGTGGTCTCCCCCACCGTCACCACCGCGTCGGAGAACGCCTCCTCTTCCCACGCGACCGTCCAGGCGCACAGGTCGGAAAAGACCGGAATCTCCTCGGGGATGTGCATCTCCCGGAAGTCCCGGATCACCAGCTCCGCCGACACCATCCGCGCGGCGTACGTCTCACCCAGTGTCTCGTCCAGGAAGTTCCGCAGGGTCCAGGTGAGGCCGTCCGCCATCGGCAGGGTGGGAGAGACGTTGATGCCGATCCGCCGCGGATCGCGTTCCTCGATCACCCGCCGGAGATGGGGGCGGACACCCTCCTCGGTGTAGCCGTAGAAGACGAGAACGTCGTAGGCGTCGCTGATCGTCGGGTCGCGGAGCGAGTGCGAGCCGATGAAGATCTTCTCCGGCGTGTCCCCACCGTGGTCGAAGAAGATGTAGGCGTTCCGGACCCCTCCCCAGCCGCCGCCGATCTCGGAGAGGATCGGGTCCACGTGGTGTTCGCGGCTGAACGTCAGCCACATGTCGATGTCGTGCGCCCGCATCGCCGGGAGCACGACGGTGTCCAGCCGCTTCGTGATGAGGTCCTTCCGGATCTGGGCGCGTTCGCGGGCGTCGGGGATGTCGAGCGCCTCGGTGGGGAGGAGTTCCTCCTCGGGGGCGCTCGCCGGAGCGCAGCCGCCGGCGGCCAGCGCCAGCCCTCCCGCCAGTAGCAGACTTCTTCGAATCATCACGTTACCTCCGTGGCGGATCGCCGAGCCGGGAAAGCAGCTCCCGCGCCTGCCGGTGATCGGGCTCAATTGCAAGTAGCCGTTCCAAAGACCGCGTTGCCTGGCCGGTCCTGCCCTGGCGAGCCAGAACCGCGGCGCGGTTGAAGAGAGCCGGCACGAACTCCGGCCGTGCCGCAATCGCGGCGTCGTAGTGGCGGATCGCGGCTCCCGCATCGCTCATCTTCGCGAGCAGGTTCCCGAGCCGGAAGTGGGCGAGGGCGAAGTCCGCCTTCGCGGACACGGCGCGCCGATAGTGCTCGAGAGCGTTGTCGGGCCGACCCCGGGCTTCCAGCGCTTCCCCGAGGCCGTAGTGCGCTTCGGCAAAGCCCGGCCATTCCTCCAGCGCGCGGCGGAAATGCGTCTCCGCCTCGTCCGGGTTCCGTTGGGCCAGGAGGACCGTCCCCAGGTTGTGGTGCGCCTGGGGGAGTTCCGGGCTCGCCTCGATGGCCTCGCCGAAGAACCCCGTGGCCTGTTCGACGTCGCCGTTCAGTAAGTGGAGCCGGCCGAGGTCGCTGAGCGCCAGGGCGAAGGCCGGCCGGATGCGCACGGCCTTTTCCAGATGGCGAATCGCCTCGTCCCGTTCGCCGAGTTCGGCCAGCATCCCCGCCAGGCTGAAGAGAGCCTGTTCGTCCTCCGGGTTCCGGTCCAGCTTGAAGCGGTAGCCGGCGAGGCGTGCCGCCGTTTCCTTCTGCGCGAAATCCAGCTTCAGGGCGGGGAGTTCTTCTTCCCGCCGGGGGACGACCTGGACCCATAGATCTCCCATCTCATCCGAGGACTCGGGGCCGTACAGCACCCGGCGGGGCGGATCGCGCGGGTTTTGGGGATTGGCCGCCGAGTTGTCGTAGGTGAACTCCATGGCCAGCCGGGCGCCCGCGGGAAGGGATACCGGCTGCACGAAGCGGTACTCCGCCTGCCAGTTGAAGTCCCACTCGGGGATATGGAGCAAAGAGCGTCGCCTTCCATCTTCGAACTCGGCCCAAACCCTCATCTCCTTGCCGAGGTAGTGGGCGTGCGGATAGAGACCCACCAGCTCAACGGCCACCGGCACCCGGTAGTCGTCCGAGATGCGGTATCCCGTCTCGCCGGCGGGAATGTCCATCGCCTTCGTCCCGAGCCGTAGCCGGGTCGAGGTGCGTGACGGCGGTTCGCCGAAGTGGAAGCCGACCTGAACCCGCACCGCGGCCGCGTCCGGGCGCGGGAGCAGGTGGAGCTGGAGCACCAGATCGCTGCCGTGGGGAAGCCGCCAGGCCAACCCTTCAGGGACCTCAAGCGACGTCTTCCCGGGCGTCCAGCCGAGAAAATGCCCATCCGGGCTCTCGGCGAGGCCGGCCTGCATGCCCGCCCACCCCGGTTCGGGGTCGAGGGCGTCGAGGTAGCGAGTGGAGCGCGCCCCGTCCACCAGGACCACCGCGTGATGGACCACCTCGTGGTTCCCGGGCCGGAACTCCATCGCTTCGACGAACCGGTCGCGCACGCTGGGGATCGGAACCACGAAGCTGCGGAAGACGTCGCGCCCGGATTCCGGGACCACGTAGGGCTCCGCCATGGTCACCACCAGATCGGGTTCGCCGAGCTGCCATCCGGCCGCGAACTGCGGGGCTGGCGGCAACTCCGCCGCGTCGCCCTCGACCGCGCCGCCATCGGCCCAGCTTCGGAGCGTCCGGATCTGCTCCCCGGTCAGCCGGCGCTCGCCGACGAATGCCGCAGGCCCCGGTTCGGGCAGCCACGGGGGCATGTACCGGGCCGCGGTCAGGGCCGCGATCCGTTCGGCCCGCTCGCGCGCGCCGGCGTAGGTCTCGAGGCTGAACGGGCCGATGCCGCCCTCGCGGTGGCAGGTGACGCAGTGCTCGAAGAGGATCGGGGCGACGTCCCGGGCGAAGGTGGCCGGCTCCTGGGCGGGCGCGAACCCGGTCGTGATCGAAACCACAGCGAGGAGAACCACGACCGCAAATGCCCGTTTCGGACCGTACCCGCTCGCCTCCGGCCGCTGCAAACGCAGCCGGGAAGGGGCTCCGACTTCGACCTTGAGGTTGGATCCCTTTCCGGTCGAGCTACCGGTGACTTGTTATCCACGCCCGAATTCTGGGGCGGCCAACGAGCGGGGCGCCATCGAGGTGGGCAAGCTGGCGGACATAATCGTGATCGACGGCGATCCGTGGTTCGACATCATGGCCCTCGACGACCCCGTACTGGTGGTCAAGGACGGCCGGCCGTACCGCCGCTGACCCGTGAGGGAGTACGGACGATGAGGCTTGTGAGAACCGGATTCGGGGTCGCGTTGGCTGCGCTGCTGCTTCCCCTTTCCGCAGCCCATGCCCAACGGGCCGACTGGGAGACCCACGGCGGAGATCCGGGGGGAATGAAGTACTCGTGGCTCGACGAGATCAACCGGGACAACGTGGACCAGCTCGAAGTCGTCTGGAGCTGGGAGACCGGGGAGCAACCGCTCTCGATGGCCAGCTCTCCCATTCGGGGCGAACAGGTCGCGCCCGGCAAGTTCCAGGGGACTCCGGTCGTCCTCGATGGCGTCATGTACGTCAGCACCTCCTACAGCCGCGTGGTTGCGCTGGATGCGGCTACCGGGCAGGAACTCTGGGCCTACGACCCCCGCGCCTACGAGTGGGGGAACCTCCCACGGGGTTGCCGCTTTTGCCACCGCGGCGTCGCCGTCTGGACTGACGGCGAGGAGCGGCGCGTCTTCATCAACAGCCGCTGGATGCTGGTGGCGCTCGATGCGTTGACCGGAGAACCGATCGCGTCGTTCGGCAAGGACGGGGTCGCGGACCTCACCGACAACCTCATGTGGGAGACGAACCGGCTCCTCTACACGAACACCTCACCGCCGGTGATCTACCAGGACCTGGTCATCGTCGGCAGCGGCGTTCCCGACAACCGGATCTTCCGGAGGAACCCGCCCGGCGACGTGCAGGCGTTCAACGCCCGCACGGGCGAGTTCGTCTGGAGCTTCCACACGATCCCCCAGGAGGGCGAATACGGCAACGACACCTGGGAGGATGGTTCCTCGTCCTACACCGGATCGGCCAATGTCTGGGCGCCCTTCACCGTGGACTCCGAGCGCGGCCTCGTCTATCTGCCCATCAGCACCCCGAACAACGACTACTACGGCGGCCATCGCAAGGGAGACAACCTCTTCGCGGAATCCATCGTGTGTCTCGACGCCAATACCGGCAGGCGGGTCTGGCACTTCCAGACCGTCCGCCACGGGATCTGGGACTATGACCTTCCCGCACCGCCCAACCTGATCACCCTCGAGGTGGACGGTGAGACCATCGATGCGGTCGCCGTGGTGGGGAAGACGGGATTTGTCTATGTCTTCGACCGGGTCACCGGCGAGCCGGTGTGGCCGATCGAGGACCGCCCGGTGCCGGCCAGCGACGTGCCCGGCGAGCGCGCCGCCGAGACCCAGCCCTACCCCACGAAGCCGCCGCCGTTCGGCCGGCAGGGGTTCACCGAGGACGATCTGATGGACTTCACCCCCGAACTGAAGGCCAGGGCGCTCGAGGTCGTCAAGGAGTATCGGCTGGGCTCGCTGTTCACTCCACCCTCCCTGGAGGGGACGATCGTCATGCCGGGGATCTGGGGCGCCGGGAACTGGGGCGGAGCGGCCTTCGATCCGGGTACCGGGATGCTCTACGTCAAGGCAACCAACTGGCCCTCGCTGTTCCGGGTGTCGGAGCCCGACTCGCCCTTGGTGGAGGCCGACTACGTCGGCTCGGGCTTCGGAGCCCGGCTGGAACTTGTCCGCGGGGTCCCCGTGCACAAGCCTCCCTACGCCACCCTGACCGCCCTCGACCTGAACGCCGGCGAACTGCTCTGGCAGATTCCGCTGGGCGACTCGCCCCAGATCCGCAACCATCCCGTGCTGAAGGACCTCGATCTTCCACCGCTCGGGGTGGGCCCGCCGCAGCACGGACAGTCCGCGGCGCTCGTCACCGA
Source organism: Acidobacteria bacterium bin61 (assembly GCA_002238705.1). Lineage (GTDB taxonomy): Bacteria > Acidobacteriota > Vicinamibacteria > Marinacidobacterales > Marinacidobacteraceae > Marinacidobacterium. Next base: position 7,977 of record MPMW01000062.1, read on the forward strand.
AGGAGGGTTGCTCTTCATCAGCGCGGCGAGCGACTATCTCTACATCTTCGACAAGACGGACGGCGCGTTGCTCCGGGAGATCCCCTTGGGTGGTGGCGGTTTCGGCAACCCCGTCACCTATCTCGCCGAGGGACGCCAACTGGTGTCCATCGCGACGTCGCAGTCAGATGGATCGGAGGCGAAGGTGCTTACTTTCCATCTGCCCCGATAGGTGACGCGCCGGTATCGAAAGGGCGCCCCGGTCAGACCTTCAGGTAGATCCGTTTCCGGTCGAGCCACACCGCGATCGCTGTCCAGGCCGCCACGTTCGCGAGCGCGAAACCGAAGGACCCGTGAAGCGGACCGAGCCAGGAGGCGAAGAAGACCTCGTAGGTCCAGGTGTAGGCCGAACCGTCCCCCCGCTCGGGGAAGAGCAGCATCGTCTTGATGACCAGCCCCGACGCCACGAACGCGAGGATGGCGTTTTTCCCCAGCGACTCCAGGGGCAGCGTCCAGCGCGCCGGCTTCCTCAGGTCCATGATCAGGACGAAGCGCGGCAGCAGGCAGAGCGCGATGCCGGCGGTGAACAGCACGTAGGAACTCGTCCAGAGGTTCTTGTTGATCGGCAGCCAGAAGCTCCAGATCCAGCCCAGGGTCAGGAACGTGAACCCGGCGGTGAGCATGCCGGTCGTCTTCAGGAACGGAGGGCTCTTCGCCCGGAGCCACTGCCCGCAGAAGATCCCGAGCAGCGCGCTCGCAATCGCGGGAACCGTGGAGAGCACCCCTTCCGGGTCCCAGGTGCCCTGGTAGAGCGTCCCGGGGAGCAGCAGGCTGTCCAGGTAGGCGGCGAGGTTCGTCCCGGGCTCGAGATCCCCGGCGACCCCGCCTGGCGCCGGAACGAACCGCATCACCGCCGCAAATCCGATGAGGCAGGCGCCGGTGAGCACGGCGAGACCCCGGCGGCCCATCCACAGGAATGCGGCGCCGGCGACCAGGTAGACCACCCCGATCCGCTGGAGCACCCCCGGCAGCCGCAGCGATCCGAGATCCCCAACGAGATGCAGGAACGGCCAGGCCGCCATGAAGAGCCCGAGTCCGATCAGGATCGCGCTCCGGCGCAGCACCTTGAGGAAGAGCGCCCCGCGCGCCGTTCCCGCCTCCACCCGCCTTCCCAGCGAGAAGGGAATCGCCACTCCCACGATGAACAGGAAGAAGGGGAAGATCAGGTCCGTCGGAGTCCAGCCGTGCCAGGGGGCGTGGAGCAGCGCCGGATAGACATGCTCCCAACTCCCCGGGTTGTTCACGAGGATCATCCCGGCGATCGTGGCGCCGCGGAAGGCGTCGAGCGAGCGGAGGCGGGCGGGCAGGGTCGTCATTCGCTTCGCAGTGCGTCCACCGCCAGTTCGAGGAGTTCCCGGTCGTAGGTGCGGAAGTTGGCGCGCGTCAGGGGGACAGAGACGTCGGGAACCACGGGATTGCCCTCCAGCACCTCGGTGTTGGGGCGAAGCGTGTGCCCGATGTTCCACATGAACTCGGCGACCGGCCGATCGGTGCCGGGGAAGTACAGGACCTCCTCGTGCTCCCAGGTGTTGCTGTAGCCGCCGGTCGGCATCCCGATCACGGTCGCGAGGTCGTTGTCGGCGAACATGGAAAGGAACTGGTCCAGGTGGGAGCCGCCGTGCGGGCCGCCGATGATGGCGGCGCGGCCCCGGAAGTGGACGGGAGCGGGTTGCAGGATGCCGCCGGCGTCCCGGGGCAGGTGGGCCAGCTTGAACGGGGTTGGCGGGGTGTACTGGTCACCCCTCTCGATGGCGTCCGCCGCATCGGTCCGCGCCCAGTCGCGGAGCCAGCTCCGGCTCAGGTTGAGCCCGAAGATGTCGGGGGCGTCCTCATCGACCTCGATCTCCTGGAAGCGTTCGATGAGTTCTTCGCCGGCGTCGCTCAGCCGGACGTTGCCGAAGGTCGTGCGGAAGGCGCGCGGGACCAGACGCTGGATCGCGTAGGCGCCGAACGAGCCGCCGCTGCTCCCCCGGACGTCGATGATCAGGTCGTGGTCGAGCAGTTCGTCCCGCTCCGCGAGTTCCACGAGGTCCATCACGTCCTCGATCAGCGACCGCTCGAAGTCCAGCCACTGGAGCAGGACGATCGGCTCACTCTCGTGCAAGTGGACGTGGAAGTTCTCCCGCGCCAATACCTTCTCGAACCCCTCGAATTGCGGCGCCGGCCCGACGTAGTGGGTGCCGCGCTCGCCGTAGGGCAGGGAAACCGCGTAGTGGTCGCCGGCCGCGTTCTCGAGGGTGAGGTCCAGTGTGTCGGAGTAGAGGTCCGGCGGAACGTTGCGCACGATCAGGGGCAGTTCCCGCGCCATGTGCCAGTAGAGGCCGTAGAGCGTGGAGTGCCGGATCCACTGGGTGAACTCGGCGACGTATTCGGCGGTGGGCCGGCCGTTCACGGCCACGATGAGGTCTCCGGGTTGCGGGGAAGGCAGTTCCAACCCGACCCTGGCGACGAAGAACTGCGGGTCGTCCAGGTCCGAGAAGTCGGGTAGAACCAGAATTGGAGCCGCGAGGTCGGGGGTTTCCGGTACCTCCAGGCCGCCCTCCACCGGATTCACGCTCAGATGGCGGTCCCGCCGGGCGTTACTGAGCTTCACGAGGCCGTAGAAGAGTTCCTCCTCGGTCTCCGCGGCCAGGAACTCGGTGCGGAGGTCCTGCATCGCCGCGAGCGGCGAGAAGGACAGACCCTCCTCCTTGAACTCCGAAAATGCCTCCCGGCGGGCCGTCTTCTCGACGATCTCATCGAAGAGCACTCCCAACTGCTCTTGTGTTGCTCCGAGTGGGGTGCCCGGGGCCTCTTCCGCCGTCTCGCACCCCGCCGATGCGCAGGTAGCCACCAGACAAAGCGCCGTCCAGGCCAAATGCTGCTGGGTCACAGGCTCCTAGCGTATCGGGCGGGTGCTCCCACCTTCACCCACGGGCCAGTGGGACACCCTCCACGATGTGTCGCTGAATCGCCTCGGCCCAACGGGCCATGAAGTCCTCGAAGTCCTCGCCGAACGAGCGAACGAAATCGTCCGCCGCGGATGACAGGGACGTCATCCGGTACTTCACGGACGCCCGGCTTCGGCCCTCCCCGTCGGGGGTCACATCGACGTCCACGATGGCGGTGTGGTGGTCGGGGACCACATACACGAACGACGCGGCGCCGGTGGCTGGCTCGTGTCGGGTCTGGATCCACGTTGCGGCTCGTCCGCCCTTGTTGGTGGTTTGGAACACGAGGCCCTCTCTCGCCCCGGGCTCGATCGGATTCGGGTAGCGCGGGTCCCACCCCGCCACCCACCTTCGTTCACCCTCGGCACTGAAGAGTGGGAACGCCTCCGTGGACGGCAGGGCCATCGCGACGAGGCCCGCCTTCTCGACATGGACTCGCTCGCCGGTATCAGTTGTCATGGTCGCTCCCAGCTTGAATGATGCTGCGTTGTCTCGTTGTGAGTAAAGGCCCAGGGGCCTGGTGGACGACTCACTCCAGCTCGCCAGTTGCGGGGTCGGAGGCGTCCCCACGCCTCTGGCAGACGCGACTCGGTGCACCCCCGCGTGCCGCCTCTGAAACCGAACCCGCCCGCAAGTGGTACAACCCCCGCCCGTGGCTGACCAAGACTTCCGACGCATCCGCGCCCTCTGGCCCGACCACCTTGGCCTCGCCCGCGGCAAGGTCCTGCTTCCGGGCGCCGCTGCGACCGGGCACTGCCTCGCCACCTTCGCTCTCGGCTTCGACCGGGAGATGGACGCCTACCCGGGCTCGGGGCTCCTCGAGGGCCTGCCCGACATGCGCGCCGTCTTCGACCCGGCCGCGATCCGGGAAGGCTGGCACCCGGGAGTTGGGGTGGTGGTTGCCGATCTGGAGGCGGGGGGCAAGCCGCTCGAGCGTTCGGCGCGGCACATCCTGAAACGCGCCATCGCCGCGCACGAGGCCGACGGACGCCGCCCGGTGGTGGGCATCGAACTGGAGGCGTTCCTGTTGACGCCGGATGGCGAGGGCGGCTTCAGCCCGGTCGCGACCCCCGGCTCCCACGTCTACGGCTCGGGGCCGCTCATGGACCCCACCGGAGTCATGGATGCGGTGCTCGACATCGCGGATCGCGCGGGCATCGTCCTCGAGTCCTTCCACAGCGAGTACGACGACGGGCAGTTCGAGCTCACGCTCGGCAAGAAGGACGCCCTCGCCGCTGCCGACGAAGCGTTCCTGTTCAAGCTGCTCGCCCGCGAAGTCGCCGCCGAGCGGGGCCACCACCTCACCTTCATCGGCAAGCCGTTCAGCGATCGGGGCGGCTCCGGGCTCCACGTGAACCTGAGCCTCGAAGAGGGTGGGAAGAACGTCTTCGGCGATCCCGACGGCGAAGGCGGGCTCTCGAGGCTCGCCTGGTCGGCGGTCGCCGGCCTGCTCCACCACCACCGGGGACTGGCGGGAGCCGTCGCCCCCACGGTGAACTCCTACCGGCGCCTGCGCCCGGGGCAGATGAGTGGTTACTGGGCGAACTGGGGCCACGACCACCGGGGCTGCGCGGTGAGGATTCCGCTGGAGCGCGGGGAAGGGTCGCGGGTCGAGCATCGCCTCGCTGACGGCGCCTGCGGCCCGCATCTCGGGGTAGCCGCCACGCTGCTGGCGGCGCGGCTGGGGATCGAGCGGGAACTCGAGCCTCCTCCCGAAGAAACCGGGGACTGCCTGGAGGGTTCGGACACCGAGGTCACGGTTGCCGAGGACCTGGGGAGGGCTCTGGACGATCTGGAGGCGGATCAGGATCTGGCGGCCGCCTTCGGGGAGGAGTTCGTGCGGATGCACGTCACCGTGAAGCGCCGGGAGTGGGAGCGCTTCCGCGCCCACACCACCGACTGGGAGAAACGGGAGTACATCCCCTATCTCTGAAGAAGTCGTAGGCTTGGTGAAATGAACGCGATTGCGCCCCCGCGAGTGACTTCGCTCAAGGTGCAGAACTACCGCGGTCTCCGCAATGTGTTGTTGTCCAACCTGACCCCGCTAACTGTTCTCCTTGGTCCGAACGGCAGTGGGAAATCCACTGTCTTCGACGTTTTCGCATTTCTTTCGGAGTGCTTCACTGAGGGAATCCGTAGACCATGGGATCGGCGCGGGCGGTTTCGCGAACTGCGCAGCCGCGAGAGTGATGGGCCCATCGTCATTGAGTTGAAGTACCGCGAGCGCGAGCGTCCGAGGACGCCTCTGATTACCTATCACCTGGAAATCGATGAACAGGACGGGCGACCGGTCGTCGCGTATGAGTTTCTGCGCTGGAAGAGGGGACAATGGGGAAGGCCTTTTCAGTTCATGGAGTACCGGCGCGGAGAAGGAGCAGTCATTACCGGAGAAACCCCAGAGATCAACGACCGACGAATGCCGCGCGAACTATCCGGACCGGATGTTCTGGCGGTCAGCACGCTTGGCATGCTGGCGGAAAATCCGCGCGTCATCGCATTCCGCGATTTCGTAACGAGTTGGCATCTCTCGTACCTGTCAGCGGATGCGGCCCGTGGAAACCCGGAGGCGGGAGGACAGGAGCGGCTGTCTCCGACCGGAGACAACCTGGCGAACGTCATCCAGCATCTGCGCGAACAGCATTCGGACCGACTCGACGAGATTTTTGGAATACTGCGACGGCGGGTGCCTCGCATCGAGAAGGTTCAGGCGGAGGCGCTCGCGGACGGCAGGCTGCTTCTCCGTATCAAGGACGCCCCGTTTGCGACACCAGTCCTTTCTCGATTCGCGTCAGACGGGACGCTGAAGATGCTCGCCTACCTGACGCTGCTGCACGATCCAACGCCACCGAAGCTGATCGGAATCGAGGAACCTGAGAACTTCCTGCATCCAAGACTGCTGCCGGAGCTGGCGGAAGAATGCCGGGCAGCTTCGGAGGGTACGCAACTGCTAATCACTAGCCACTCGCCTTTCTTCGTCGATGAACTGAGACCGCCGGAAGTAAGAGTGTTGTGGCGCGACGACGATGGCTACACCCAAGTCCAGCGTGTTTCCGACAGTGCCGGTGTCAATGCCTTCGTAGAGGAAGGTGCGCGGCTTGGAGACCTCTGGATGGAAGGTCATTTCAGAACGGGCGATCCGCTTGTGAATCAGGGCGGCCCGTCGCGCGGATCGGCATCGGATCCCTCATGAGAACTCGCCATTTGGCGTTTCTTGTCGAAGAACCATCTATGGAGGCCTTCCTGCAGGTTCTGCTTCCTCGCGTACTTCCGGAAGACCAGACCTTCGAAATCCACGCGTTCCGGAACAAAGTTGGCCTGCGCCGGAACCTGAGGGCCCGGCTTCGTGCCTACGCGCGATGGTTGCCAAGTGACTGGCGCATAGTGGTCGTACTGGACCGGGATTCCGACGACTGCCACACGCTCAAGCGGGAACTTGAAGCAGTGGCTGTGAGTAGCGGGCTACGCACGCGCTCACAAACCGGGCGCGCTGATTGGCAGGTCGTAAACCGGATCGCGATCGAGGAACTCGAGGCTTGGTACTTCGGCGATTGGCAGGCCGTGTGCGAGGCCTATCCCCGCGTTCCTGCCACGGTACCCCAACGGGCAGGGTTCCGGGACCCCGATGCCATCCGCGGAGGAACGTGGGAGGCTTTCGAAAGGATCCTCAAGCGCCACGGATACTTCACGACGGGTCTACGGAAGACGGAAGCGGCGCGCACACTCGCCGCTCAGGTTTGCTGCCGGCGCAATCGCTCCCGAAGCTTCTCGGTGTTCATTGGCGCGGTCCTCGAAGCGGCGGCGTGACCTCCGCCGCCACCGTGACTCGAAGCAGTGCGTCTTCCTTGAGTTTCGCGGCCACCGTCACCGCCGAGGAACTCGACCGGGATCCGGACCCCATCCTCGCCCGTCTCCGCGAAGAGGAGCCGGTCGCCTGGGTCCCCGCGCTCCAGATGTGGTTCGTGACCCGCTGGGACGACGTCCAGGCGATGGAGGACGACCCGGAGACCTTCAGCGCCGCGACCGAACCCAGCTTTCTCGCCAGGACGCTCGGTGAGAACATGCTCACGCTTGATCCTCCCGCCTGCACGCGGCTCCAGAAGGCGTGCAAACCTCCTTTCCTGCGGGCGGGACGGAGCGGCTCCTTCGCCGAGCACGAACTCCCGGCGATGTGCGACCGCCTCATCGAGTCCATGCGGGCAGATGGCGAGGCGGACATCATCGCGGGCTACGCGGCGCTCGTGAGCGCGGGCTCGCTCGCCACCGTCCTCGGCCTCGACGCCTACGACTTCCGGGAGGTCTGGGACTGGTGCGAGGGGCTCTGCGTCGGCGTCGCGAACTTCGAGCAGGAGCCCGAGGCGTTCGCCGTCGGCCGGCGGGCCGCCGACGCGGTGGAGGCGGCGGGCCTCGCGAGGCTCGACGAGCTTCGCGAGCGCCCCGAGGCTTTTGGCGTCCCCCCCACACACCGCGCGAGGCTCGACGAGCTTCGCGAGCGCCCCGAGGCTTGCGGACTCCTCCACATCCTGCGCGCCGAGCAGAACCTCTCGGCGGCCGAAATCGTGAACAACGTCCGCCTGATGATCTCGGGTGGAATCAACGAGCCCCGCGACGGGATCGGCCTCGTGGTGTGGACCATGCTCAGCGACGACGGCCTCCGCGAGGCGGCGCTGGGCAGCCCCGCGGGGATGCGCCGCCTCGTGGACGAGGTGCTCCGCCGCTACACCCCGGTCGGCACCATCACCCGCACGACCACCCGCGAGACCGAACTCGCCGGAGCCCGCCTTCCCGAGGGCGTCCTGGTCTCCGGCATCCTCCGCGCGGCGAACCTCGACCCGGCCCGGTTCCGGGACCCGGAGCGGCTCGACCCCACCCGGACCGAGGGCGGGAACGCGGCCTTCGCCCTCGGCGTCCACCGGTGTCTCGGGGAGTGGCTCGGGCGGCAGGAGATCCGGGTAGGCGCGGAACGCCTGTTCCGGAACCTGCCCAGCCTCCGTCTCGCTTCCGGGGAGAAAGTGGAACTCCGCGGCTTCGAGTTCCGGGGGCCGAAGCGCGTCAGGGTAGTGTGGGACGCTTGA
>MPMW01000063.1 GCA_002238705.1 Acidobacteria bacterium bin61
AGGGCTTCAAATGCGGATGCCGCTTTTCATGCCGGGCGGGGTGCGCAGGAGGACACGCGCATGGGTGTTTCTCCCGGTGGGGGGGCGGTTCAGCCGGGATGGATCGCCCGTCGAACGCCGCGCGGGTCTTGCCACCGGCTGTTAACCCCAGAAGCGGTAAAGCGCGTTGTCGAGCTTTCCGCGAGCCTCCAGGATCCGCTCGATGATCTGGCGGACGGCGCCGCGCCCCCCCGGGGCGTCGGCGACGAAGTGGACGCAGGCGAGCACGGCGGGGTGGGCGTCAGCCGGGGCAGCGGCGAAGCCGGCCCTTCGAAGCGCCGGCAGGTCCTGAACGTCGTCGCCCACGAAGGCAACCTGTTCCGGTGAGAGGCCGAAGCGCAGACAGGCCTCATCAAAGGCGGGTCCCTTGTCGAAACACCCCTCCCGGAGATAGTCCAGGGAAAGCTCTCGGGCGCGCCCCCTGACGGTTCCCGAGCTGCGGCCGGTCACGAAGCCGAGGCGCAGGCCGCTCCTTTTCGCCATGACCAGGCCCAGCCCGTCGCGGGAATGGAAGCGCTTTCGTTCGGGGATTCCGGCGACTTCATCTCCCGGCTCGAAGGTGCCGTCGGTTAGGACGCCGTCGACATCCAGCAGGATGGCCTCGATGGCGGCCGCCCGGCGGGAAACCGAATCGTTCCCGGGGCCACCGCCCTCGCCGCCGGAAGGCCGGGAGGCGCCGGAGCCGTCCGAGTCCCATCTGGGCACGGAGAATCGGCCCGCCCGGCGCCGAATCAGCTCGCCGGAACGCTCGCGGCCGAGGCTGGCAGCGGGTTCGGGCCGCGCTGCTCGCGGTTTCTCAGCGCGGCTCCGACGAAGTCGCTGAAGAGCGGATGCGGACGGAGCGGATTGGACTGAAACTCCGGATGGAACTGCACCGCCAGGAACCAGGGATGATCGGGAATCTCGGCGATCTCGAAGAACCCGTCCTCGGTGAAGCCGGAGAATTTCAGGCCTCGCGACTCCATGAGTTCCGTGTAGCGGGGCTCGAATTCATAACGGTGCCGGTGGCGTTCCCTGATCTGCGTACGGCCGTACGTACGGGCTGCCAGCGAACCCTCCTGGAGGATGCAGGTCACGGCGCCCACCCGCATGGTTCCACCCATCGGTTCCACGCCTTCGAGCCCGCGCAGCAACTGAAAGACCTGGTGTTCGGCCTCCGGGTTGAGTTCCTGCGTGCTGGCCCCGGCGAGGCCGCACTCGGAGCGGGCAAACTCCACCACCGCCCACTGAAACCCGTAACAGATGCCGAAGAACGGGACGCGATCGGTGCGCGCCCGTCCGGCGGCCAGTGCCATTCCCTCGGTACCCCGCGATCCGAAACCGCCCGGCACCAGGATGCCGTCGCAGTCGTCGAGTTGTGACAGGTCACCCTCCTGGAGGCTCTCGGCTTCGACCCAACGGATCTCGACGCGGGCGTCATGGGGGACGCCGCCGTGGACGAGGGCCTCGCTGAGGCTCTTGTAGGAATCTTCGAGTTCGACGTACTTGCCGACCACCCCGATCCGGACATCGCGCGAGCCGGCCCGGAGGCGGTGGACGAGATCCTTCCACTCCGTGAGTTCCCGCTCATGCGACGGAAGCTGGAAGTGTTCGAGGATGCGGCTGTCCACGCCCTCGGCCGCCAGATTCAGGGGAACTTCATAGACGGATCGGGCGTCTACCGCGGTGAAGACGGCATCCCGGGCAACGGACGTATGGAGTCCGATCTTGGCCTTGACATCATGGGGCAGGCCCTCCCTGGCGCGGCACAGCAGGACGTCGGGCTGGATTCCGATCGCGCGCAACTCCCGGACGCTGTGCTGGGTCGGCTTGGTCTTGTACTCGCCGGCGGTGGCGATCATGGGGACCAGGGTCAGGTGGAGGAAACACACCCGCGACGGCCCCACGTCCAGCCGGAACTGCCGGGCCGCTTCGAGAAAGGGCTGTCCCTCGATGTCACCGACGGTGCCGCCGATTTCGACAATGACCACATCGGCGTCGCCGGCGACCGCGACCAGGCGATGCTTGATCTCGTCGGTTACGTGAGGAATCACCTGGACGGTGGCTCCCAGGTATCCGCCCTGGCGTTCCCGCTCGATCACGCTCTCGTAGATCTGGCCGCTGGTGACGTTCGAAAGGGCGGAGAACGCGTTCCCCGTGAACCGTTCGTAATGTCCAACGTCCAGGTCCGTCTCGGCCCCGTCGTGAGTCACGAATACCTCACCGTGCTGGTAGGGGCTCATGGTGCCCGGGTCGACGTTGAGGTAGGGGTCGAACTTGAGGAAGGTGACGGAGTACCCCTGTGACTTCAGCAGGCGCCCGATGGAAGCCGAGGCGATGCCCTTGCCGAGGGATGAGATGACCCCACCCGTGACAAAGAGGAAACGCGTCTTGTCGGGGAGGTTGGAGGCGGAAAGGGAGGGAAGGCTCAACCGATTGGCTCCCGGTCCCGAACGCCCGCCATGCGGGACGCAATCTTACCAGAAAGCAGGCATTGATACGGAGCGCGGGGCAAAGGTCCGGCGCGGTGCGCCGCAAGCAATCGTTGGACCACAACCCCGCCTCATTCATGCGGCGGAGAAGTTTGAGAAGGAATCGTTCGGAATTACGTCTGATGTATTGGAATGCCCGAACCACGTCCAACATCCTCGCCCTCTCCCCCCCGCGACCACCGGGAAGAACTGGCGCGACTTCTTCAGCACCTGGTTGAACTGGGGGGAAGCGATCTGCATCTCAGTCCGGGCGCGGTTCCCCGCCTCCGGATTGACGGCCGGCTCACGGAGGCCGAAGCGGAACCGCTCTCGGCGGAGGTCGTGGAATCGATGGTGTGCGCCGGGATCCCGGACCGCCACCGGGAGCTGCTGAAGGAAGGCGGAGAGACCGACTATTCGTTCACCCTGACGGGCGTCGCCCGTTTCCGCGGCAGCGTCTTTCGCTGTCGCGGCGCGCTTGCCGCGGTCTACCGGGTGGTGGCCGGCGAGGTTCCTTCGCTCGACGCGTTGGGACTGCCTGCCGGCGCGGGGCGGCTCGCCGGACTCGGTTCCGGCCTGGTGCTCACCTCCGGCCCGGTCGGTTCGGGAAAGTCCACGACCATGGCGGCGATCGTGGACCGGATCAACCGGACCCGGGCGGTACACATCGTCACCGTCGAGGATCCGGTGGAGGTCATTCATCGGAACCGGCGCGCGCTCATCACCCAGCGGCAGGTCGGTAGCGACACCGCCTCGTTTCACACCGCGCTTCGCTCGGTGCTCCGTTCCGATCCGGACGTGGTGATGATCGGTGAGATCCGGGACCGGGACACGGTCGATGCGGCGCTTCGGGTCAGTGAGACCGGACATCTTGCCCTGGCCACGATTCACGCTCGTTCGGCGCTTCACGCACTGACCCGCATCGTCGAGATGTTCCCGGCGTCCCAGCATCGTCAGGCCAGGATTCGCCTCTCGGCGTCGCTGGAGACGATCTATTGCCAGCGACTGGTGCCCCGCGCGGACGGACGAGGACGCGTCGTTGCCGTCGAGCAGCTCGCTCCGACTCCCGCGGCGCGAAACCTCATCCGCGAGGACAAGTTGCACCAGCTCTTCGCCGTGATGGACGCGGGTGCGGGGCAGAGAGCGTCCGTGTCCCTCAACGAAGCGCTGGCCACGCTGTGTCGCCGGGGAGCCATTTCGCGCGGCGACGCCCTCGCGGCCTCGAACGAACCCGCGACCCTCGGGGCCGTGCTGGGTTCCCGGACCAACGGACGGGCGTAGTTCTCGAGACGGCGGAGGAGGTGCGGAACGTGGTACCCGGACGGGCCGAGCGCCACCCGAAGCCGGGTGCGCCCGGCTCTCGGTACGCCCGAGTCCTGACCAGTCGCATCAGCCGGCGGAAGGTCGCCCTCCTGGTACGCCAGTTGGGAGTCATGGTGGGTGCGGGGCTGCCGCTCGCGGAGAGCCTTTCGGTGCTCTGCCGTCAGGAGGAGAACCGGCGACTCCAGGCCGCGCTGGAACGGGTCGCCCGCGATGTCGAGTCGGGAAGTTCGCTGGCGGTGGCCATGAACCGTCATCCACGCATCTTCAGCCGGCTCGCGGTGGCCATGACGGCCAGCGGCGAGACCGGCGGGCGGCTCGATCAGAGCCTCCTGCGCCTCGCCACCGAACTGGAGAAGGCGGCAGCCGTCCAGCAACAGGTGCGCGGAGCCTTTGCGTATCCGCTGGTGGTGGGCGCCATCGGAGTGCTGGTGGTCTCGGTGATCCTGTGGCGGGTCGTCCCCGTCTTCAGTGAACTCTACGCGGGTCTCGACGCCGAACTGCCCCTCCTCACGCGGATCGTGGTTGATGTCTCCGGGTCGTTCGGAGGATGGGCCCTGCTCGGGGGGAGCGCCCTGGCCGGCGCGGCGGCGGGGATCGCGCACCTTCGGCGCACCGAGGTTGGCGGCGCCTTCTGCGACCGCGTCGCGCTGCGCATTCCACTCTTTGGCCCCTTGTTGCGCCAAGCCGGGACGTCGCGTTTCTGCAGGACGCTCTCGGTACTCACCGAAGCTGGAATACCGGTGTTGGAGGGACTTGAAGTCGCCCGCCGGGCGGTGGGAAACCGACACCTCGAAGCGGTGATTGCGGACGTTCGCCCCAGCGTGGAGGCGGGGTCCTCGCTCGCCGACCCGCTCCGGCAGACGGGACTCCTTTCACCCATGGCGGTGCAGATGGTCGGAGTCGGGGAGCGCACCGGCGAGCTTGACGCTTCGCTCGAGAAGGTCGCCGAGTTCTACGAGGACGAGGTGCGCCGGACCACCGCCACGATTCTGCCGCTGCTCGAGCCGCTGCTGATCCTGATTCTGGGTCTGGTGATCGGGGCCATCGTAATCGCCATGTACCTGCCCATCTGGACGCTCGTTGGCCGTCTCGCGTGATCGCCGCTCGAAGCACCATCTCACCCGCCCACCCGACAGCGGGCCAGCCGCGCTTTCCGCGGGCGAGGCGCGCCGTGCGTGGCCTCTCCTCCCCGAATGAATCGACCCACATACTGTCCAAGGAGGACGTATCCTTATGAACCGCAGCGACTCCCTCCGCCCGGGCCCGGATTCCCGAATGAAATCGCCACCGAGCCACCCCATCGTCCCGTGGACCGGAAAACCCCGGCGCGGGTTCCGCCACGGACGCCCGTCGACTGCCGCGGGTTTCACGCTGATCGAACTCCTGATCGTGATCGCGATCATCGGCGTAATCGCGGGGATCGCGATTCCTCAGTTACTGCGCGCGCGTCTCTCCGCGAACGAAGCACAGGCCATCGGAGACTCCCGGGCGGTGATCGCCGCGCAGCAGACCTACGCGGCCTCGAACTGCGGGTTCTTTGCGGACCTGACGAACCTCTGCCGCAACGGCGCCGATTGCGGCGGGGCGATCGGAATTCCCAACTACCCGGCCACCGCTCCGGAGTTCGTCGGGGGTGACCTGGGGCGGACGAGTCCCTACGTGAAGTCGGGGTACAGCCGGACGCTCGCCCCGAACGGGACCCCGAGCTCCGTCCCGGCTCACTGCGATCCCGACAGCCTGCTCGACTACTGCTACCACTCGGAGCCGGCGGATGTGGGGCGCACCGGCGTAAGGTCGTTTTCCGCCACCAGCGCGGGCGCGATCTACAACGATCCCTCCGGAGCGGCCATCGCTTGTCCCGTCCCCGCGGCAGCCGCTTTCCTCGAATAGCGAACGGGCCGAGCACGCTTGGAAATCCGCGCCCGTTCGCTCAGCGGTTCGTATCCGGCACCCGGCGGTTTCGGGTTGGCGCTGCGCCGCCGGGCCGCTGTCCGGGAGGTCAGCTTCAAGGTGGAAGCGGGCGAGGTGGTGGCCCTGGTCGGGAAGAACGGCTCCGGAAAGTCCACGACGCTCCGGCTCCTCGCCGGGCTTCTGCCCGCCGATGCGGGACAGGCGCTGCTGGGAGGCGTCCCGGCGATCCGCCGCGAAGCCCGTCGCCGTTTGGGATACCTGGCCGAAGAAGATGAGTTTCCGTCAGGCCTGAAGGTACGAGACATCCTGCGTTACGCCGCGGTACTCGCCGGGTATCGCGGCCGGGAGGCTCGCCGGGAGGCGGAACGCGCCGGGGAAGCTGTCGGGCTCGCCAGGTGGTTGGCCGCGCCGGGCGCCGCCTGCTCACGCGGCGTCCGGCGGCGGGTGTCGCTCGCCCAGGCGCTTGTCGGCGAACCACGGGCCCTCGTGCTCGACGAGCCTCTCACGGGGCTCGATCCGGAAGCCCGGACCCGTTCGCTGGCGGCCATTCGGAGCGCGGCGGATCGCGGGGCCGCGGTGATTGTGAGTCTTCACGAGGCGGGCGCCATCGAGTCGCTCGCGGATCGGCTGGTCGTTCTGGCGGACGGGGCCGTTGCCGGCCGCGGGCCGGTGGCGGAGTTCGTGAGCGCGGGAGGGACGGAGCTTTCCGCCGCCGCGGGCGGCGAGGACTGGCTCGCGGCGGCGCTGAACGGTGGGGGCCCGGAGGCTCCGTAGCCTTCCGTGCCGATCGCACCACTGACGGCAACCGCAGGTGTTGTCCTGCGTGGGTTCCTCTCCGAGCGGAGTTTGCCGATCGGTCTGGTGCTGGTGCTCGCGTCTTTCGGAGGGGGAATGCTCCTGGGAGATGCGTCGCTCGCCGGGGAGGGGCGGATCGAGTCCAATCTCGCGTGGCTCGTTGCCGAGTTGCTGGGAGGGTTGCTGGCGCTTGCTCACGGAGCCGGACTGGTCGGGCGTCGCGGCGTTCTCGGCGCCTTTGCTTTGGCGAGGCCGATTCCGGCCGGCCTCTTGCTCGCGGGGCGTTTTCTTGGCCTTGCTGCCGGTCTGTTCCTCTATGTGGTTGCGGTGAGCGTGACGCTCTCGGGGTGGCTCTTCCTCGCGCACGGCGCCGGGGTTGCCGCGATTCTGGGTCTTGGTTGGCTGCTTTGGCTACGCCTCATCGTGGTCCTCGCAGTGTCCACGCTGCTCCTGGCGCTCGCCCGCCCGACCGCGGCCGCCGCGCTCGCCGCGCTCATCTCGCTCGCCGGCTGGCTTGCCGCGAGCTTTCCGGGGACCGGGAGCCCGGCAGCTCTCAAAGCGATCCGCTGGTTTGCGTCGCTGGTGGTGCCGGACCTGCCCGCTCTCGACGCGCCGATCGCGGGCCTTCCGGGGAGCTTCGCCGCGGTCGGGCTCGAACTCCTCGGCCCAACCCTCTACGCGGTCTTCTACACGGCCGCGATGGTCGCCGCGGCGGTCACGGTGTTTCCGTGGCGGGCCCGCCGGCCCGCGGCGCCGGGGTCCTGAACAGCGGATGCGCGGCCGGCGGTGGTCCGGGTTCGGCGGGGTTGGTGCGGCCGTGTCGCCGGCGCCGGCCTGTCGCTCGCCTGCCTCGGGATCGCCGCGCTGATCGCCCCCGCGGCGCCGCCGGAGCCGGCATTCGCGGTGTCGCCTCCGAGCGCCGCCCTCGGCGACGCGGGCGTCGCCGCCCTCCCTTCCGGGTTCCGGCGCGTCCTGGCTGATGTTTCGTGGTTCCTCGCCGTTCAGTACTACGGGAACCGGCGACTCGAGGGCCTGTCCGAGTTCCCGGATCTGGGAGCCCTGGTCGAAGAGGCGCTGCGCCTCGATCCGGAACTCCGTCCGGCGGCGGTGGTGGGGCCGTTGCTGGTGGCGGAATCGCCGCCGCTCGGGGCCGGGGAACCCGAGCGCGCGGACGTCATCCTTGCCGACTGGATCGAGCGGCATCCACGCGACCACGACGCGGTGGTGGCCCGGGGGCTGCTGCACACCTGGCATCTCCAGGATCCGGAAACCGGCGCGCGTATCCTGGAGGAAGCAGGCGCCCGGAACGGCTCGCCTGCCTGGCTTCGAGCGCTGGCGGCCAGGTCGCTTGCCGCGGTGGGGGCTCGTGACGCCGCACGCGACCTGTGGCTTGTCCTGCTTGAGCGGGCGGACGACGGGCGCACGCGATCCAACGCCCGCACGCATCTGCTGCAGCTTGATGCGCTGGATCAACTCGATCGGCTCGATGCCGCGGTGCGTGACTACGAAGAGCGCTCCGGACGCCCGCCCGGCGGTTGGGAAGACCTCATCGCCCTCGGCCTGCTCCCGGACCGGCCGGTCGACCCGGCGGGCGTTCCCCTGGTGCTCGACGAAGCCGGCGTTCCCCGAATCGCCGGGACCTCGCCGCTTGCCGGCCACCCGGAGCGCTGATCGCCGTGGGGCCGGTTCCGGTCTTTCCGGGGGTGTTCAGCGCCCCCGTGCGGCTCCTCGCCGGACTCGCGGTGGGGAGTTTCCTGAACGTCCTGATCCATCGTCTCCCCGCCGGAGAGTCGGTGCTGTTCCCGGGTTCCCGGTGCCCCGCGTGCGCGGCGCCGATTCGCTTCCGGGACAACGTCCCTCTCTTTTCCTGGCTCTGGCTCAGGGGCCGCTGCCGGGGTTGCCGCGCGCGGATATCGGTGCGCTATCCGTTGGTGGAACTCCTGACCGGTCTCCTGTTCGTCTTCGCTCCTGAAGGAGGAGATCCTCCCCTTGTCGTCTCCCGGCTGGTTCTGGGGAGCCTGCTGCTGGTCTTGGCGGTGACGGATTGGGAGCGGATGGTGCTCCCGGACGTTCTCACGCTCCCCGGTGCGGCGCTCGGTCTGGTGCTCGCGGGAGCGCGCTCCGATCTCGACCTGTTGACGTCGGCCGCGGGGGCGGTCCTCGGAGCCACCCTGCTCCTTTTGCTCCGCGTTCTCTGGCTGCGGTTTCGCGGCGTCGAGGCGGTTGGCCTCGGCGACGTGAAGCTGCTGTTGATGATCGGGGCCTTCCTGGGTCCGTCGGCCGCGCTGACCGCGATTGCCCTTGCCTCCGCGCTGGGAGTGCTGGTGGCGGGACCCCTGTTGCTCCTCGGACGGATCCGTCGCGACACCCCCCTGCCGTTTGGGACCCTTCTCGCCCTGGGAGCAGCCGTGGCCTTTGCAGCTTCGACCGGAGGTTGATCCCGGAGGGCGAAGGCGGCCCGCCCGCCGCGTTGCGGGACAGCGGATCCGGATGGCGCCGCCCTCCGGGGCCGCGGGGCGGAGTCTGAGATTCCGCGCCCTGGCGGCATCTTCGCTTCGAGTTTTCCACATTCGGTCCCGGCGTGGGAAAAAAACGACCCGATTTACGTCTAGTCCTTTTGTAGGGCAAAGAACGTGGTTCAACGAGCGGCATTCCCGGTTGCGCGGTGCGAAGAGCGCGAGGCAGGGTTCTCGCTCGTCGAAACGCTCTTCGCCGTCCTCATTCTGGTGGTCGCGGCCGGGGGACTGGTCCGCGGGATAGCCCAGTCATCCCGGGCCCGGCAGGCTGCCGCCGATACCGGCCTCGCGACGCGGATTGCCCGGGGCAGGATGGAGGAGCTCCTGGCCGCTCCCCTCCGGCGCGGGTGGCCGTGGTCGGGTTACCACGAGGCCGTCACCCCCGGTGGAAGCACCGAGCTCGGGGGCGCCGGAACGCCCGGCTACTTTGCGTACTTCGGCGAGGATGGAGAGCCTTCCGACCGCCGGGCCGCCCGCTACGAAGTGCGTTGGCGGATCCGGGAACTCACGCCGCCGGGCAAGGACCGACTCGCCAGTCTGCGGATGGAGGTCGTGGCGATGCCGGTCTCAGGCGGTGCCGGCCCCATCGTTCGGTTGGAGTCGGTGCGGGTGGCGAATGGTGAATAGGATGGCGAAACGGGAACGGTGGATCCGGGGTGGGTCCTCGGAGCGGGGAATGGCGCTCGTCCTGGCGCTCGTGCTGGTGCTGGCGCTCGCCGGCGTCGGGGCGGTGGTGCTTCTTTCGGTCGGATCAGACGGCGCGGCGGCGCGGAACGAGGCGTGGCTGGCGGCAGCGGACGCCCAGGCGGAGGCCGGACTCGAGTTCGCCAAGGCCCTGCTTGCCGCCCACGTGGAAGAGGACGAGAGCTTTGAGCGAGCCCTTCCGCCGGCCCGATCCTCGATTCGGGTCCACGAGGGTGATCCCTGGGGCAGGGCGCTTCGCGCCGACGGCGCCGCCTGCGGCAATCCCGAGACCCCCGGCTGCCGCGACTACGAAGTGTTCCGGGATGAGCCGGCGGCGGGCGGGCACGCCCGCGTCTACGTGGGCCGGGTGTTGCGCGACGTCGGGGGCAGGCCGGTCCTCTTCGACGTGCGGGCTCCGGGCTCCGGCTGGGCGCCGGACCTGGACGGTGACGGTACTCCCGACATCGTGGGGGTCACCGTCTGGATCCGCCGGCCGGTGGTGGGAGCGGCGGACGCCGGGGCGCCGCACGACCGGGCCGTGCTCACGGCCGAAGCGCGCCATCCGCCGCCTCGGGACCCGGCCGATCCGCACGCGGTGAGCCGGCTCGAAATGACCCTGCGGCTCGCTCGGCGACCGGACGGCGGGGAGCCAGGCGAGGGTGACTACAGCGACGGGCTGACGAACTGGGTCCGGTGACGGATGCCGGGTCGAACCCGAAGTGGATTGCGATGAAGGGGACGGGAGCCGTCCCCGGGGGAGAGAAGCCATGAAGCCATCCAACTGCCGATCCCACCGCCCGCTGTTGGCGTTGGCGCTCGTCCTGTCGTTCGCCGCCGCCGTACCGGCGGGCGTTCTTCCGCGCTTGGAGGCGCAGGAAGGACGGAGCCCGCTTGACGAACGCCGGGATCCTCTCGGGGCCGTGCGCACGACGACTCGGCCGCGGGTCTGGATCCTGCTCGACACGTCGCACTCCATGAAGTCGCCGATGGGCGAGGAGAGCCGACTTGCTGGTGCGCGACGGGTGATTCGGGAGGCCGCCGAGAACCTGGAGTCGGAAACCGGGGAGCCGCTGGTGCCCTGGCGGCTGGCAACGTTCCAACGCTTCTTCAATGAAGACGGCGGTACCTCGCGGAGAGTGGCCTGCGAGGACCCTACGTTGGGCGCCGGACTTCCCGCGGCTCCGCCGTGGGTACCGCCCTACAGCCCGGTGAGCTGCGGCGGCCTCAAGATCCTCAGCGAGCCCTTCGGATGCGATGCCGAAGCGGGACGCGGCGAGCTGCTGCGGAACCTGCGGCAGGCGGTGAATACGGACCGGACACCCATCGGCATTGCGCTCTACCAACTCGCGACCCACGTCGCGCGGACCGCGATCGATGATCTTGAACCCGGCCAGCGAAACGTCATCGTCCTGGTCACGGACGGACTCGACAGTTGCGAGTGTGTCCTTCACCCCTGGCTGGATTTCAACGACGGGCCCGCCGGGATGGGCGACCCGGACGATGTGTGGCTGAGGGTGGACGAAGCGAGCTCCGCACTCCGCCGGGTGACGCCGAAGTTGGCTGCCCGGGGCGTATGGAATGCGGGTCTGAAGGCGAAGGCGGCGTACCTGGCGCTGAACCGCGGGGACCCGGATGCGGGACTCGGGGACATCCACTTCGTCGGGGTCGCGATGTCCAACGAACAGGCACGGGGATATACGAATCATCTGGCCTGGACGGCTTCGAACGGACGGCGTCCGGGGCTATATGCCGACCGTCCCGAGACGCTCCGCACGGCCATCGCCCAGGTCCTGCATGAGATCACGCTTCCGGCCGGAGAGGTAAGGCTGGCCGCGCCCCGATTGGCGACCGTCAAGGAACTGGTCGCCACGTCACCGAATCCCCTGTTTCCCGGAAGCGATCCGACGCTTCCTCCGGCCGCGCTGGTGGCTCCGGGGAGGGAGAGCGAGGGTCTGGAGGAAGTCGTCCGGCTGCGTGGTTCGTACCACGACAACATCCTCCTCTCGACCAGCGCGGAACTCCATTCGCTTCGAGGCGGACTACGGGCCTTCCCCACGTCGACGCAAACCGGGAGGAGCGTGGCTGGCGAACCGGTGTGGGACGCGGGGCGGGAGCTTGCCCGCCGCGACCCGGACGACCGGCTCATTCTCTTCAACCGGGCCGGAAGCCGTGAACTCCGCGCTTTCCGGGTCGATGAGGTCACGCCCGAGGATCTCGGCGTCGCGGCGGGCTACCTGAGCGAGCTGGACGGTAGCGGCGCCCGCACCGCCAAGGATGCGGCCCGCATCGTGATCCGCCTCGTGCGCGGTGAGGAACTGGAGATCCATCCCGATACCGGAAAGATCTACCGGCCTGACGGACGGCTCCACTTCACGGGCGGCCGGGGCACCTGGAAGCTCCGGGAGAGTCTGGCCTCGCCGGCGGTGGTCACCCAGCCTCCCCGCCGCCCGGACCGCATCCCCCGGAAACGGGAAAGCTACGCACGTCTCTTCACCCGGCACCTGAATCGGCGGACGATGATCTATCTCCCGACCAGCGGAGGCGTGCTGCACGCTTTCGCCGCCGACAGCGGTGAGGAGGTTTTCGCCTATATCCCGGACGACATTCTCGGTCCGGCTTCGGATGGCGAAGACGACGGGGAACGCTCCTTCCTCCGGGACCTCGCGGTGGCCGGAGTTCGAGACGCCGCCGGGCTCAAGCGGGGGCTCGTGAACCGTTTCGTGCTCGCCGGCTCGCCGGTCGCGCAAGATGTCTTCTCGCCGGGAAGCGGGGAGTGGCGGACGGCGCTCGCTTTCGGCCGTTCCTTCGGCGGAAGGTTCGTGACCGCGCTCGATGTGTCCGATGTCGGAGACGACTGGGCGGGTGGACATCACCCCCCAAGACCCTCACCCGGAGGGCACGGGCTACCGCGCCTGCTGTTCAACGTCGGGTACCGCGCGGACGGTTCCGGTGGGTCGCTCGAAGAACTCGGGGAAACGCCGGAGCCGCTTCTGGTCGAGGTCCCGGCGATCGGGGGAAGCGAGTGGACGATGTTCCTCCCGGCCGGACACGGGCGGCCGGAGGACGACTCGGGAGAGTGGCTCCTGGTCCTGTCGCCCGAGGACGGCCACGTCCGCGGCCGCTACCGCTTGCCGCGGGCGTCCGCTCCCCGCATTCAGAAAAACAGCGCGCCGACCCCGGCGGCGCCGTGGAGTCCTTCCTGGGCGGTACCCGGGGCGACCGATCTCGTCACCCGGGTGTACCTCGCCGACCTGCATGGGCAGATCCACCGGCTTCGACTCTCCGAGCCCGGCGCCTGGCGGTGGAGCGTTGCGCACCGTCTCGGTGGAGAGCTGCCGATCCTGACGCCACCGATCGTCTTCCCCTTTCCGGGACGCTCGGAGCCGCACCTGCTCGTCGTGACTGGCGGTGACCGCCGGGTTCGGGACATTCCCGCCGCAGTCGTGCTGTTGCGCGACGTTGGAACCGGGCTTGAGGAGGTGTGGAGGAAGACCCTTTCCGAGGGCGAAGCTCCTGCCGGGAAACCGGTGGTGCTCGCGCGTGGCTCCAGTGTCGAGGTGGTGCTCGCCACGCACACGGCACAGACCGAGGTGCTCTCCTGCAACGCCATTACGACTTCCGACGGGGTCGCCCGGCTCCGCGCCTTCAACGGCCTCACGGGAGCGGAAATCGCCGGGGTGGTGGACGACACGGCTTCGTCGCTGACCTTCGGCCCGGGACGCATTCGGGGGATCAGCCTCTCGGCGTCGGGAAACATGGCTCTGAGCGTCAGCGGGGTGGGCGGCAAGGCGGTCGACACGATCATCGGCGACTTCAAGTTCCGGGTCCGGGATGGCGCCCTCGAGGACGTGACCCTCTTCGTGGAGGGATTCCGCCGTTCCCCTTTCTGGAGCCGCTAGGAGGGTCGACAGGATGACAAGCAAAGACTCGCGGTGCCCGGGCCACTCCGAGCGGCCGTCCACCGGTCCGGCGCCTGGCTCCCGGCGGTCGGCGCAGCGCGGCGGCAACCTCGCAGCGGGCTTCACCATCGCCGAAGCCGTGGTGGCGCTTGGCCTCACCCTGATGGTGTCGGCAAGCTTCAGTCTGCTGTTTCGCCAGGCGCGGCTGTCGCTCGAACTGCAACCGGAGCTCGCGACGCTGCGGCAGGATGGACGAGCCATCCTCGATCGCATTGCGGCGGATCTGGCGCGTGCCGGTGGCGGCCTGCCCGCGGAGATTCCGGTCTTCACCGATCTCGACCGGGCGGGGGATCGCGATCCGGACGGACTCGACTTCCTGACCGCCCCGCCGCGCCTGGCGGACGCCTCGTTCGAACCGGTGGTGGCGTTTGACGGTGCGGAGGCCAGGCTGGAGAGCCCGGAGTCCCGGCTCGCCCGCGGTTCGGCGGCAACCGGGGAGCGTTTCGTGGTGGTCTTCAACGACGACGAAATGACGCCGCGCTGGGCCTTCGGGCAGGTGGTCTCCGTGCGCGGCGCGGCTCCGGGATCCGGGACCGGAGTGGTGGGCGCGATCCGCGCGGCGGCGCAGATCACGGATTCGGGGCCGGGCGGCGCAAAACCCCCGGGAGCGGCGGTGCGGATCGCTCCCCGGCAGAATCCGTGGCACTGGCACTTCCGTTCCAGCGTGGATGCGGACACGTTCGAGCCGGGAAGCGGCGGTGGTCTTCTGGAGCGCGGGCTGCAGAGCGTGCTGGGTGGAGCGATCGAGGCCGCCGTTCCCGGTATCGGCCGCGGGGCGCTTGCGAGCCTCACCGAGCAGGTGGTGGGCGCGATGATGGAGCGGCTCCTGAAGAAGCAGGGGGTGCCCGTCGGAACGCCCGTGGAGAGTGAGCCGGCCGAGGGTTATGGCCTCTTCGGGCTTGGCCAGCCCGGGCTCGTTCCCGTAACCCGCATTCGTTACTGGGTCCGGGATCCGGAGCCGAATGCGGAGGACTCCCGGCGTGTCCTGATGCGCCGGGTGGATGAGGAGGCGCCGCAACCGGTCGGATACGTGGACGATCTGCAGGTCCGCTACGTGACGGGTCAAGACGGTGGTGTCCTGTTGGACCTGCCGCCGCGTTTCATCGGCGACATGGCCTCGGCGGCCCGTCTACGACATCACGTCGTGCGTGCGGTGGACGTCACGGTCCGGATCCGGGCTCCCGAGCAGCGCGGCTCCGCCGGCTCCTCCGGCGCCGGGCGCGCGCCTCGCGGGGAGGGAGATGGCTTCCTGGCCCGGACGTACCAGCGTCGGGTGGTGCTTCGGGTGCCCGCCGCCGGAGTGGAGCGCCGCGCCTGGGAGGAACTCATGCAGTTGCACTCCCTGCCGACCGAGATACCGAGAATCGGGCCGCTGCGATTTCTCCCCGTGCCGTGGTGACGCGAAACGGCCTGCCGCTTACCTCCGCGGGGAGCTGGGCGAGTTGTCGCGGCGCCCCGAGTGGATCGCGACGGTCCCGAGGGCAAGGTGCCGATAGGCGACGTCCGTGAAGCCCGCGGCGGCGAGGGTTCCGGCCAGAGAGCGGGCGTCCGGAAAGCTCAGGATGGAGTCCCGCAGGTAGCCGTAGGGCTCCGTTCCCGCGGCGGCGAGACGGGCGAGACCCGGAACGGCCAGCCGGAGCCAGGCACCGTGTCCGAGACGTACCAGGCGGCTTTCGGGCCGGGAAAACTCGAGAATCACGAGCTTGGCTCCGGGGGCGAGGACGCGGCGGACTTCGGCGAGCCCCCGTTTCAGATCCGGGAAGTTCCGGATGCCGAAACCCACGATCGCGGCGTCGAATACGCCCCCATCGAAGGGGAGGCGCATGGCGTCGCCGGCCACGCCGGGAAAGGAGGTCTCGCGGCGCGCCGCCTTGGCGTCCGCGATCTCCAGCATGGCGGGCGTCAGGTCGCAGCCGACCGGGCGCAGACCGGGGGGCAGCAGCAGGGCGAGATCCCCGGTCCCGCAGCAGAGGTCAAGGATCCGGGAACCCGGAGGGCAATCCAGTTCCCGGAGGGATTTCCGTCTCCAGCCCTGATCGAGGCCGACGCTCAGGATCCGGTTCATCCGGTCGTAGCGTGGCGCAACGGCCTCGAACATCCGCCGAATGGCCCCTGGCGCCTGCCGCCAAGCCTCGGGCGACGGGTGCGGCGGGGGCATGAGGCAGTCCAGTGCGGTGTCCCGCAAATCCTACGGCATGCCCGAGCCACGAGGGATGGAGGTTGGCTGAGCGCCAACCTCCGTCCCTCGCGCTCAAGGGGTCTGCGCGGGGCTCTCA
>MPMW01000064.1 GCA_002238705.1 Acidobacteria bacterium bin61
CGCGGCGAGCTCGGCGAGCGCCGCCCGGACCAATGCCATCGGACGCTCCGTCAGCCACGACTCCGGCGGCCCGCCGTAGGCCGCGGCGAGCCGGCAGATCAGGCGGGCGAGTCCGGCGGGGGCGGCGCCTGGCTTCTCGCCCCCGCGCCCCCGCGGCGGGGGCGGGGGGGCGCCGGCAGACCAGGCGGGCGAGTCCGGCGGGGTCGGCTTCGGCTCCTCCGCCGCGCCGACCGCCGCGACCCCCCGCATCATCGCGAGCAGCGCAGGCGCGAAAAGCGACACCGCCACGTCGAGCCCGGCGTCCGGTATCCCCTCGCCGCCGTCGACCATGATCAGCTCCCGGACCTCGTCGCGCTGCGACTGGACCTCGTCGAGATCGGCCTCTGCATCGCCGCCGGACTTGTTGACCGAGTCCATCAACCGGGCAACCTTGACCCGCTCGACGTACGTCAGCTCGCCCGGCGAGCGGATCAGCCACTCGCGATCCCCGAGGCGGAGCGTGTCCCGCTCCAGTCCCAGGACCTCCGCCAGGTCGACCACGCGCGCCGTCATGCCGCCCACGTCCTGACGATGCCGTACTTCGACACTTCCGGCTCCGCGTCCAGCGAGATCGGCTCGACCTTGAACGGGATCTCGCTCGGCGCGTCAAGGCTCGGCATGTCCTCGTACGCACTGGTGATGATGCCGTCCCAGATGAGCGCGAAACGGTTCTTCGTCACGTCCTTCGCGACCGACTCCGGCGACCGGCCGTAGAGCAGCCAGGAGTTGCGCTGGAGCTCGAAGGGATGCCCCAATCCGATCTCCTTGTACTTCGTCGCCCCGGCGCCCGACGTCGTCACGTTCTGATGCAACGCCAGCGCCAACACCTCGTGCGACACGTCGACGAGCGAGAACTCGATCATCGCCTCGTCGCTGACGATCCAGCGGTCCTGAACCTTGAGGGTGTTGGCCCCGCGGTAGGTCTGGAACTCCGGCGTGACGGAGAGCTTCACGCCCTCGCGCTTGACCGAGTTGTTCCCCCGCGCGCCGACCAGCGCCCAGCCCGCCGCGATGATCTGGTTCGCCGTCTGGTTCACCGCCGGGATCGCCGGCTTCACCCCCGCGAACGGACGACGGAAGACGGTGAAAGGTTCCGCGATGACCTCTTGCAGTGTCGTCATGCTCTCTTCGCTCCTGCCCGCCGGCGCACCCCGGCGATCCACGTCTGCATGTGCTTCCGGTATACCTCGACCATCCGCGCCCGGACCACGTCGCCCATGTCGACCCAGGCCCGCGCCACCGACTGCCCCTTGAGCCGCCGCCACCGGGACCGGATGAGCGCGTAGTACCGGCCGCCCCGCTCGAATCCCGGCGAATAGGTCCGCTTCGCGATGGCGCCGCGCTTCACCGTGATCGTCTTGTCCGACTTGCGGAGCCGCGCGCCCAGGTGCTCGACCGGGATCGGATTCCGCGTCGCCGTCAGGCCCGTGTGCGTCGCCTTGAACCGCGCCTTGAGTTGCTTCGACGGGATGCGGCTCTCGGCGCGGAGCTTCTTCGCCGCCAGCGTGCGGCCCGCTCGTGCCCCGCGAAAGATGCCCCGCTTCTGCTGCGCGGCTACCTTCTCGTACTCGCGGCCAGCCGCCTGCATCTTCTTTGTCCCGTTGCCGAGCCGCTGCGCCGTGATCATCGCGTCTCCGTCAAAGCGAACATGTCCGGCTGTATCTTCGCCAGCCGCCCCTCCGCGGTAAGGAAATGCGCCGGGTCGACCTCTATTCCGACAAACTCACGACCGAGAGAAAGCGCCGCCTCGCCAGTGGAGCCAGACCCCATGAACGGATCGAGAATCCGCCGGGCGGGAATCGCCGAGACGATCTGCCTGAGCAACGATACCGGCTTCTCGGTCGGATGCAGGCGCTTTCCAGGAGCCACATTACCGGCGTCGAGAACGCTACCGACGCCCCGGTTCAGCATCGGCGCAGGCATCCCGAGCGAAGCGAACACGATGTTCTCGTGCTGGTTTCTCCAGCACGACCCCATCCCGTAGTGCGGTTTGCGCCAGACAAGACAGTGATTCACCCGGTAGCCGCACGATTCCAGGATAGCGTAGACGTTCGGCGTCTGGCGCCAGTCGCAGAACACGTACAGGTGTGCCCCCGCCGATAGATGTGACCGCGCCTCAGCGAACAGGGCGCGCATGAACCAGCCGAAGCCCCACGCGGTCATGGTGTCGTGGCTGAACCAATCCGCATCGTCCATCTCTCGGAGCATCGCACCGCGCACTTGCTTGTCCGCGTCGCGGCGCGCCCCGCTGGAATACGGCGGGTCGGTGATGATGGCGTCAACCTCACCAACGTCGGCCATACGGACAAGCGCATCGCCCTGCAGCAGCTTCATGTCGCCGCGTACCTCACGCGCCACGTCACGTCGAGCCCCAGCGCCACGCCGCCCACCGGCTGCTCGCTCGGCTCGACGCTCATCCGGTCGAGCGCCTTGACCATGCCGGCGAGGTCGTCAGTCGGCTCGACCTGCGCCTCGACCGCCGCAACCACGTCGGCGAGCACGTCCTCGAGCGCCTGCCACGCGGCGAGCTGATCCTTCGTCTCGTCCGCCGCACGGGCCCGGCCGACCTGGACGACAACCTCCCACTCGCGATAGATGCCCGGCGGATACGAGGTGTCGTCCCACGGCGTATCTTCGCCCGGCAGGACCGCGAGCACGACCTCGCCCGGCTTCGGCTTGACCGCCACATCCGCCGCGACCGCGAGCCGAGCATCCGGCAGCGCCGCCGCGATGCGCCGGTGCAGCTCGCCGATGATTCGCCCGCGGATCGTCATCGTCCGGCCTCTACCACCCTGACCGAGTACCGCGCCGACCGGAGCTCGCCGATACCCTGCACGACGAAACGGGTCGCCGTAGCGACCCGCTCGACCTCTACATTCTCGCCCGACTGGAGCGCGGCGACCGCGGCCGTGTCGCTGTTGCGGAACTCGATCGTATCGCCCTCGACCCTGAGCTCGACATCCGTCGCACCGGCCGTCTCGCTCCCGGCGTCGAACCACCGGCCCCGAGCCCGCACAGGCAGAGAGCCGTCCACCGGGTAGATCACGAAATCCTCGCCGAGCCCCCGATAGAGCGACCGATTCAGCCGCTGGCGGAGATCCGACCGCACGGCCCGCTACTCGCTGGCCGGCGGCTCGTAGCCGACACCCGACGCCGGCGCGTCAGGCCGCGGCCAGATCATGTCGTAGACGTGCCGCGGCTCGACGTTCTCGAGTACCGCCTCCTGCCCGCCCGTCAGGACGACCCGGAGCGACTGCCCCTCGGGATTGCCGTGGACCGCGACGACCTGGTCGACGGCGACCTCCATGCAGACGCGGCTGCTCTTGTCCGTGATTCTCGCCCGCCCCTCGTGAATCCTCATGCTGTGCCCCTCAGAGACGGAACGCGATCACCCGCGCGCCGGCCGCGTCGACGTCGACCCGCAGCGTGTCGCCGTAGACCTCGACCGGCAGCGGGCCAATCACCTTCGACCTGCGGTTCGCGGGCAACGAGTACGTCCGGTCGTCCACCGCCAGCCCGTCGAGCGTCGCCGGCGTCTGGATGGTCAGGTTGACCGCCGCGGCCCCGCCGATGAACTGGAGGTACGTGCGGCCGTTGTTCGGGATCGACCAGTGGTCGGCCGCGACCAGCGCGGCCGAAGGCGCCTCGGCGTCGAGCGCCCCCGCCGGAGGCCGTGTCACGTCTTCCGGGACGATTGCGATCTCTGCCATCGGTCAGCCCTAGATGCCCGCGAGACCCATCGTCACGAAGTCGATGTCGCCGCCCGCGGCGACGTCGGCGTTGTTCAGGCCGTACCCGATGAAACGGGCCGTCGCCGCGGCGGACGAGATCCGCCCCGCGTTCGCGCCGTCGATCCGCGCGTAGACCTTCCGCCCTCGGCCCTGCGCGACCGTGATCGCCGCGTGCGCCTGTCCGGTGAAGTGGCCCTCGGCGCCCGGAATGTGAACCGCCACCGCCTCGCCGGCGACGGCGTCGTGCTGCGGAATCACGAGCAGGTCGCCGTACTGCGTCGGCTCGTACGCCTCGACAGCGGCGAGCGCCGTGACCGTGAACAGCGGATACCCGCCTTGCTTGAATCTCAGTGCCATGTCCTGTCCCTCTCTGGGACGGGACGGCGGCCGACCGCCGCCGCCCCGCTTCCGGACACCCGACCCGCGAAGCGCTTCCGGGTCGGGAGCCCCCAGCTCTCAACCCCGGCGACGGCCCCGGCTGGGCGCGGGACCGCCGCCGAGGAGACCTACGCGCGGCCGGTCGACATCATCATGCCGCGGGCCGAGAGCGCCTTGACCTCGAAGTCGAGCGCGCCGAAGTAGCACGTGCCCGACATGTCCCACTTCTCCATCTGCTGGAGATACGGCTCGTCGCGCCCCCGCAGGAACGCCGCCGCGATGGCCCGCCGCGTCGACGAGAGCAGGTACCAGCGGTCGAGCGGGTTGGCGCCGCCGGAAAACCGCGGCGAGTCGAGCAGGGTGCGTATCTTCCCGCCGACCCCGCGGTTGCGCGGACCGCCGCGGCCCCGGCCCTGCGCGTCCGAGATCTGCCGGTCGTCGTAGAGGATCGTCTCGAAGAGACCGCGCCGCTCCGTCTCGCAGATGATGGTGTCGCCCATGATGCCGGCGAAGTCGTGGTCCTCGACCGCCTTCTGCTTCTTCAGTCGCGCCCACGCCTCGAAGATCGAGTCGTCGGTGACCGCCCCGGTCAGCAGGTTCCCGAGCCCGTCGGCAGTGAACAGGTGATTCGCGCCGCCCGCCGGCGCGCGGCCCAGGCCGCCGTTCGCGTTGAGCACGTCGTCCCACAGCCGGTTCTCGACCGTGCGGTTCGCTGCCGCGCCCATGTGCATCGTCGTCTCCATCACGCGCCCGAGATCGTCGTTGACGATGGTCTCGTAGCTGATGCGGACGTAGTACCCCTTCCGCATGATGGCGATCGAGCTCTGCTCTCCGTCCCCGAGCTGGACCGTCTCGTAGTCGCCGCTCTCCGGCTTCGGCCCCTTGAAGTCCGGGAGCCCGCCGATGAACGTGTGGAAGTGCGGCCGGAAGTCCGACGCCGAGACGATCCGCGCGATGTCGCGCCAGATCAGATCCTCGCCGGAGTCGCCGGCGAACCAGGCGTGCAGGACCCGGTGCATGGCGTCCCGCAGGACGTTCGGGAACTGGTCGCGTCCCTGCGCGCCCGGCAGCCCGCCGCCGCCGCCGGACTCGAGCTGCACGCGGCCGCCCTCGCCGGCGATGGTCCAGGGGCGGAACGACCGCGCGAGCCGCACGCGGTCCCAGTCGTCCGCCTGGAGCTGCCCGCCGGCGGAGAAGCCGTCCGAGTGCATCGCCTGGCGGAACATCATCTCGGCGACGTCGTGCTCGGTCGCCTGCGGCGGCACGTGGTGACCGGCCCTGGAGAAGTGGCAGCGGATCAACTCGCTCGCCCGCATGTTGCGGAACTCGCCGCCGTCGATCCGGTGCGACGTGTCGCCGAGGGCCTCCCGCTCGTGCGCCTGCACCCGCGCGACCGAGTCCGACCCGGTGAGCTGGATCAGTGCGTCGGAGACCCCGCGGGACACCCGCCCGATGTCCGTCTGCTGATCCATCTGCTCGACCCGCCCGAGGCGCCCGCCGGACTGCTCGTCCTGCCGGTCGTGCTCGTTCGCGCGGACGTTCCAGAGCTCGCGGATGACCTCGTCACCCGTCTGCCCGCCGGTGATGAACCCGTCGAGCCTGGACCGGTCGACGCCACGCGCGAGGCAGATGCGCGTCACGTCCGCGATCCGCTCCCGCTCAGCCGTCGCCGCGGCCGTCCGCTCGGCCTCGAGATCGACCCGGCCGGTCTCGCCGTTGGTGTCCGTTGGCGCCGCCGGCTGGCCGTTGTCGCCCCCGGCGCCATCGCCGTCGAGCGTCACGCGGCCCGCGACGGCCGCCTGCTCGACCCGATCCGGCGTCGCCTGACCGGCCTCGGCCCGCGCGAGCGCCACGTCCCAGGCGTCCGAATCGGCGCCCGCCGTCTGGTCGAGCCGGACGTGGTTCGCGGCCTTGTGCTTCTCGAGGATCGCCCGCTGGCGCTTGCTACGCCCCGATCGCTTTCCACTTGCCATCGATTTCTTCCTCCTCCAGACGAGCATCCCGAGACGCACCCACCGCGACGAGACTCACCTCGTCGGCCTCCCACATGATAGATCGGATGAGCATCCCCTCATCCTCGACGTCGATGTACTCGTTCTTCAGCGGCCGGAACCCGATGCTCAGATTCGCCGCGCCGTTGTCGAGCGCGTTGTGGACCTCCTCCGGCGCCGTGCCGAAGATCTCGACCTCGCCCTCGACGCCGCGCTTCGCGACCTTCGCCGACACGATGCGACCGACCTGCATCAGATAGTCGCCCTCGTGGTTGAGCAGCACCGGATGCGTGCCGGCGTTCAGTCGCCGCAGGTCGGCCCCGCCGTCCATCGCGAGCGCCCGCCGCAGGCCCGGCACGATCGGAATCGTCCCGGCCCCGACGAACAGCCCGCGGAACCGGCGATTCTCACGCATCGTCGGATTCTTCTCGTCCTTCTCGTCCTTCTCGCCCATCGTCGTCTCCCCCGCCATCCCCATCCGGCGGTTCCGCCGGCGGCTCGTGCTGCGCCTGCCCCTGCGCCGTCACCCGCCGCGCATCGATGTCGAGCGTCAACCCGAGCCGGTCGAACAGCGCCAGGTCGTCGGCGATCCGCTGCGCCAGCGCCTCCGGCACATGCCCGCGGCGCCGAACCTCATCGCTCCACGTCGTGAGCCCGGCCCGAATGTGCTGCGCCGACGCGCGCCCCTCCTTGTCCGGCTCGACCTCCTGCGGCGGCGGCTCCGGCCACTCGACGTCGACCGGCCAGTCCAGCCCGCGCACCATCGCCGCTTCCCTCGCCCACTCCCAGATGCGCCGCATCGCCGGCCGCAAGAGCCGCGCCCGCCAGCCGCGCACCCGGAGATCCCGCTCCCCCCGCGACATGCGCGCGGCCGAAAACGGCATTCCGCGATAGTCGCCGGTCAGCAGCTCGACGCCCGTCCCGAGCGCCGCCGAGATACCCGACAGCGAGGCATCGTTGTAATCCTTCACGCTATCGCCGCGCGGCAGATCGGGAATGTGGACCTCTGAGCCCGGCGTCAACGGCAGCTCGTACGGCGCCCGGAGCTGCTGGTCGGGGTCGTCGTCAGGCCCGCCGAACATCCGCCGGTTCTGGACATCATCGAGGCGGGTCGTGAACGCCGCGATCGACGCCGCGACGTCGGCCTTCTTCAGCGCGGATTCGTTGAAATTGCCCATGTCGGCCAGCGGAATGATCGCCGGCGCGAACCACGGGACGCCGCGCTGCATCTCCGGCTCGATCGGGTCGTAGACGTGAATCACGTCCGCAGCGTCGACCCGCATCACGTCCTCGCTCCAGCCGTCAGGTGACTGGACGCGGAAGTGGTACCCGACGCGCTGGCCGCGTCGGCCGAACTCGATCCCGTACGACACCCGCGCCCCCGCCGCCAGCGGGCGCCGCGTCGGGCCGTGCGCGAGCGCGTCGCCGTCGAGCACGACGAGCTGCATCGGCAGCGGCCACGGCGAGTCCGCCCGCCGGGCCCGACGCACGATGAACCCCTCGCCCGTCGTGACGACCGCCCGCAGGAGATGCCACTGGAGCCCATACAGGCTAAGCCGGCCGTCCGCGTGGCACTGCCGCGCGTCCATCGCCCACGACTGCCACACCGGCTCGTCGATGCCCGGCAGGATGCCCGTGGCGCCGGTGATCAGGCTCGGCAGGTCGCGCGCTGCCGCCGCCGCGTACATGTTGTTGCGCGCAAGCCACTTCGACCGGGCCCGGATGATGTTGAGATCGACCAGCAGGGCGTACGGCCAGACCCTCGAATACGGTAACTCAGCCGGCACCCGCGCCGACGAGCGCGCGGCACCGGAGTAGATCCGGTGGTTGCCGGACCCGCCCTTGCCGCCTGGATCGCCGCCGAACAGCCAGCCCCAGAACCCCACGGATCAGTACTCGTATCCGCGCCCGATCGGTCCGCCGACCGGGCCGCCGCGGCCGGCCGCGTTCCGCCGTACCCGCGCCTGGTCGCGCTCCAGGAGGCCCGGCGTGCTCATCCCCTGCCCGCCGTCACGGAGGTCCCGCTCCAGCGGCAGCTCGTCGAGCAGCTTGCTCTCCAGGTCGGCGCGCAGCCGCTTCGTCGCCTCCGTCTCAGTATCGGACATGCCCTACACGATACCCCACTCTCATGCCGACTTCACCGCCCGCGGCCGCTGCCGCATGTACGCGTGCATCGCGTAGAGCGTCAGGTCTAGCAGGTGATTGTGCTTCTGCACCTGCTTCCACGCGAGCCGAACCCGGCCACGCTTGTCACGCTCCTCGACCTCATGCTCGGAGACGAGCTCCGCGACGTCGGCCCGGTCCATCCACGCGCCCATCTGGATCGACTGCGGGTCGTCGGTCCGCCCCTGCCGCGCCAGCCGGCGCATGAGCATCCGTTTCCCCGCGAATGTGCCGATCGTCCACAGCGGGTTGTTCCGCGTCACGTCACGGGTCGCCCGCATCGTCCGCCGCCGATCGACCGTGCCCGTCACCGCCTCGCGGAGCTGCGGCGGTGCGACGAACGGCCCGGTGTCACGCCCCTTGATCTGGGCGATGCCTGCGCCTGCGCCGCCCCACGCCGACACGATGTCGTCAGTCACGTCGGGCAGGTACCCCGAGTCGATGTTCAGCGCCCACGGCAACCGAGCTTCGAACCACCGGAACGCCTCCTCCCAGCAGACATCGTCGATGTACGTCGGGTCGCCGTCGAACGACGCACGCTCGAGCATCCAGCCGCCGCCCGACCGCGTCCACCCCATCAGCAGGACATGGAGCTCCCGCGCCTGCACGTCGACGGCACCAGTGCGAACGAGCCCGGTCGGCACCCACGGCGACCCGCCCTGCTCGGCCTCGGCCGTCGCGAGTTTCGCCACCTTGACCCGCCGCTCCAGATGCGCGCGCAGGTCCATGATCGCCGGGTAGTCCTCGGCGTCGTTCTTGCTCGGGACGCCCAGGACCCCCTGACGCCACTCTTTCAGCGCGTCAGGATTCCCCGCCCGGCTCTCCCGGTCGGCTTTCACTCGCTCGTCCCATGCCTCCTCAAGTCCCTCGCCGAACGGCGACATCGCCCGCCAGGCGTAGAACGACCGCGCCCCCCGCTCCGTCGGCTCCGCCGTCGCCTGCCACCGGCCGGCCAACGCCGCCTCGTGCCGCTCGTGTCGCGTCCACCCGACGTCGCACCCGCCGCACGTCATCCGCGCGTCGCCACCCTTGCCGTGCAGCCGGACGTAGTGAGCGACCCCCGGCTCGTGCCCCGGTTGCAGCTCGACATCGCCCCAGGTCATCGCCGCATCGTGCCCGCAGCGCGGACACCGGACGACCCAAACGCACCGGTCGCCCTTCTGCCACTCCTTCCAAATCGCCCCGAACACCGTCG
This sequence comes from Acidobacteria bacterium bin61, assembly GCA_002238705.1. Taxonomy (GTDB): domain Bacteria; phylum Acidobacteriota; class Vicinamibacteria; order Marinacidobacterales; family Marinacidobacteraceae; genus Marinacidobacterium. Next base: position 9,498 of record MPMW01000064.1, read on the forward strand.
TCGGCGTCGACGCCGACAGCTCTCGGGACGACGACGAGTACGTGTGCTGGCGCCGGCGGGCGAGCTGCATCGGTGGCCCCTCCGGCGCATCCGCCGTCCCGACGACCAGAGGCCACTTGTCGATCTCGTCGAACAGCATCCGCTCGGCCTGCTGGCTCGCCAGCCCGGCCGACGTGTTCGCCCCCGCGATGGTCAGCGACCCGCCCGGCCACGTCTTCAGATCGACCAGGTTCACGCCGCGCTTCGACCGCCGGTTGTTCACGACCGCGTCGAGCTTCGGGTTCGCCTGCACCATCGGGTCGAACCGCATCTTGCTGAACTTGAAGGCGAGCGGCCGCGTGTTCGGCTGGACGACCATCAGCTCGCGCGGCTGCTCGATGATGCCGTGCGCGACGATGACCAGCATGAGCACCGTCTTGCCGGCCTGCGCACTGGCGAGGAACGCCACGTGGCGGGTGCCGGGCGCCTCGAACGCGTCCAGGATGCCGCGCTGGTAGGGAGCGAGCGCCATCGGCTGCCCGCGGCGGGCGCCGTCGAACGTCAGCTCCTGCTCCGCGAAAACCGCCCGCGGGCGGCGGCGGCGGCACGGGGGCCGCGGGGGGGGGGGGGGCGCGGGCGGCGCCACGGGCGCATCGGCGGGAAGAGCGCCCGGAGATCGCTACTCGGAATCGTCGTACATCGCACGGTTCAGCTCGCCGATCCACTGGGCGATCAGATCCCCCGCCTCGCGCTCGATCGCCTCGGCGAGCACCGGGTCGCCGGCAGCCTCGACCGCCGGCAGCCGGCGAAGCCGCTCCGGTATCGAGGTCATGTGCGACTGGATGATGTCGGTCATGCTCGACCACGCCTCAGCCACCGCCGACCGCTCGATCATCTGGCCGCGGCGCAACGCGAGATCGAACTCGGCCGCCTCCGCCTTCGCGGCCCGGATACGGATCTCGTGCGGCGGGCGGCGCTTCCGCTTGACCGGCTCGGCCGGAACATCAGATTCTGATTTCTTCGCGTTTACTGACCCCATTTGATTTCTTCACGTTTACTGACCCAAGAATCCTACCCCACCCCTAATCTTTTTCGCATTTTACGTCCGATTTCGCTTGACGCGTTGCCGGTAAAATGGGATAAATACTTACATGATGAACGAGACGAGAGCGACGGCGACGGAGCGGGCGGAGTGGAACCTGGTGGTCGCCACCCAGATCGAGCGCGACCACGCGGCAGCCATCGAGGAGGACAGGATCAGGACCGCGGAGAGAGGATGCGCCCTCGGGCACTTCGGATGGGCCGCCAACCTGACCCGGCAGGAGCGGAGCGAAATCGAGAGCCGCTGCCACTGACACCGAGGGGGCTTCGGCCCCCCTCCCCCCTTTCGTCTTACGAAGCGGGCAGCGCGCAGGGCAGGAGCCACCGGTTCCTGCCCTGTCCGGTGCGGCAGTCTGCACCAGAAGGAGTCAGCAATGGCGAAGAAATCAAAACGGCCGATCAACCTGGACGGATGGAAGGCGCGCCACGCGCAGCGCTGCATGGAGAAACGACTCGGCAACGACCTGCCCGCGTTCCTCCGTATGAGCCGGGAGCGCGAGCGCGAGCTCGTCGAGTCCGGCCCGGCCGCCACCGAGCAGGACGACCGCGCCGCACGCCTGCGCGGTCAGCGCGAGCCGCGGCAGCGCGGCGACGTTGTCCCCGGTGGCGTGCTGGCCGCCGCCCGCCGCATCCTCGAGGAGCCGTCCTGATGAGAAGCGATCCCAAGCGCTGCATGGGTTGCGGCCGACTCACCATCGAGCGGTCGATTCGGCCCGACGGAACCGTGATCGTCGAGTGCCGACCGTGCTGGCTGGTCTGGAGAGACAGCCAATGAGCCCCCGCGCCCCGAGGCCCTGCCGCCGATGCGGAGAGCCGGTCGAGCAGCCCCTCGGCCGCGGCCGGCCGAAGCTGGAGCACGACACCTGCCGGCGCCGCCCCGCGCGGCCGTGCCGGTGCGGTTGCGGAGCCATCATCCCGGCGACCGCCGACCAGCGCCAGGTCTACGCGACCGAGCGCTGCCGGCGGCGCCACACGACCCTCGTCGACGGCATCCCCGGCAGCGACTACGACCGGATCGTCGAGGCGCAGGCCGGCGAGTGCGCCATCTGCCGCCGGAGGCCGGCGCAGCGCCTCGTCGTCGACCGCGACCCGCACGGCACCGTCCGCGGCCTCCTGTGCCGGCCGTGCGCCGTCGTCACCGCCAGCAACGGCACCGCCCTGCTACGAGCCACCGCTGACTACCTGGAGATCCCCCGATGACACTGGGCACGATGAGGACTGTCGCCGCGCTGTTCGTGGACGCCAAGGGCCCCTACATCGACCTGCCCGGCGTCGACCCGTGGCCGGAAGAACGGGACGCGAGGCTCTACGCTGGCCCGCATCCTGTCGTCGTTCACTCGCCGTGCGCCCGATGGGGCAAGTACTGGTTCGGCGGGCCCACCGCGCATCTCCGGAATGCCCGCCGAGAGCTCGGAGACGACGGCGGATGCGCCGCATCGGGTCTCGCGGCGGTCCGCCGGTGGGGTGGCGTGTTTGAGCATCCCGAGGGGTCTCACGTCTGGCGGTGGTTCGGCATGTGCGCTCCCCCGCGCGCCGGCGGCTGGGTCAACGCGGACTGGCTCGGCGGATGGACCTGTTGCGTCGAGCAGGGCCACTACGGGCACCGCGGACGAAAGGCCACGTGGCTCTACGCCGTTGGTGTTGATCCGTTGCCGTCGCTCAAGTGGGGACCATCGGAAGCGTCGATCAAGATGGATGACGGCTACCACGCGGCCGAGGAACGCCGCCGACTGGTTCGCACCGGCGCGGTTCAGCGTATGTCGCATCGCGAGCGCCGTATCACCCCGGAGCCGTTCCGCGACCTGCTGCTGTCGATGGCCCGAAGCGTCTCGTTATAGGCCGGAACAAAACGCGAGCACCTGCGGGTCGCCGTCCCGAGACAGCCTCCACGCCGACCCGGCCAGCTCCGCCGCCCTCACCAGAGCTGCCCCTGTTCGCGCCGACTGCACGCCGGCGAGAACGCGACCAGGTCGCGAGCCGACCGCCGATCCTCCCGCCGAATCCCAGCGAACGTGTCCTGAGAGAACGTCCAGCCGGCCGGAAACTCGAAATCCCCCACGTGACAGCAGTAGGCGATCCGGTAGACCTCCGCCGGAGGCGCCAGCTTCCGACCCTTCGAATCGACCCGAGGCTCGAACATCCAGCGGAACGACGCCTCGGCGACCTCGTCAGACTCGCCCGACAGGTCGGATCCGTAGACCTCTGTCGACCGGTCGGCCGTCAGGTACGGCGGATCGAGCAGCAGCCCGACCGTCGCCGGCCGCGCCCCGGACTGAGCGAGCACCGACAGCGTGACCGCAGACTCCCAGGACCGGTTCAGCACGATCACGCCCTGCAACCGATCCGCCAGAGCCTCGAACCACGGCAGCAGACGCTCCCCCGGCATCCCGATCACGCCCGCCGAGCTGTTCAGCAGCGGCACCTTCCCGTCGCCCGCTGGGACCTCGCCCCGCTGGACCGAGACGCCGGCACCGGCAACGTGCCCCCCGCCCGGTATCGACGGCCGCGCCCCGTCCCGAGCCGGTAGATCGGTCCGCTGCGAGCTCACCCCCTGCCCGCCGACCGGCGACCTTGCGACCGACATCTGACCGTCGCCCGACGGGAAACCCCGCGACGGATGGCACCACCGACCGCCGATCCAGAGCGAGATCCCCCACACCCACCACCCGGCAGCCTTCGCGTCGAAGAACTCAGGGTCGTCCCGCAGCCGGTCGGCGTTGTCCAGCGTCCACCGCACGAGCCACCGATGCCGAGCCGTCAGGTCGTCATGCACGGTAGGCCAATCAGCCCAGTACGCGACCTCCTCCGGCGCCCACCGGAGCGCCCGCCAGAAATTGCAGATCCCGCCGTCATTGTCACAGACGACCTCCCGCCGGCACGCCTTCTCCCGCCCCAACAGGACCGACAGCGACCCGGCGAACGGCTCCGCGTACACGTCAGGATCGCCGAGGCGAGACCAGATCTCCGAGGCCCGCCGCCGCTTGCTTCCGTACCAGGGAAATGGAACCGCGATGCCACTCATCGCGCGCCCCCTGCCCGCCACCACTTGCATTCCCGCGCCCGACGCCACGGCCACGAGAACGATTCGAGCGGCGGCATCTTCTCGCCACAGTGCCAGCAGAACAGGTCGCCCAAGCACCAAGGCATGAACGCGTAGCAGCTCCGGCGCCTCATCGCAGCCGCCTCTCGATCTCGCCGCTCTCCAGCGTCTCGACCAGGCCGAACCACCGCTCCGCTCGAGGCGCCGCGTCAGGCCGCCACACGACAGCCTCGACGCCGGGAACCGGCGACAGCGCCCGCAGCCACGCCCGCTGGTCGTCCGTCGTCGTGTTCCGCCCGACCTTCAGCTCGGCCGCGATCATCCGCTCCGCGCGGACCAACACCAGATCGGGCCACCCCGGCGCCGTCCGACGACTATCGAAGTGATGCAGCGTCTTCCAGCCCGCCCACGTCGCGAGCTGGACGACCGCCGCCTGGAACTCCGCCTCCGGCGAGGCCCGCCGCCCCGAGGCGGGTCGGTCCGCCGCCGCAGGTTTCGCAGCGCCGCCGCCGGCCCTCAAGCGCGCCAGGTCGTCGGCGCCCACGGATTCCCAACCTCGCATCGCCATCACGCACCCCCGAGCAGCTCGAAGACCCGGAACCGGACGTCGGCCGGCAGCTCCCACAGACCGAGCCGCCCCTTGCACGGCACCGGTTCCGGCAGCGCCCTGACCCCCTCAAGCACCCAGCCGTAGAGCCCCTCGCCCACGAACCACCGCGACGGCGAGGCGCCGACAACCGCCGCCACCCGCGCCACCGCGACGACCCCGCCCGGTTTCGCCAGCCGGTCAGCCGCATACCGAATCCGCAGATCCCACTCCGCCAGCGCCGGCGACGGGAACCCGGCCGCCGCCAGCTCGATCACGCCGTCCAGGTCGTCATCGTCGACCGTCGCCGGCGCATGGATCGCGAGCTGGCCGCGGTAGTCAGTCGACCAGCTCCGGTTCTCGAGATCCTTGAAGCCCCGAGCGATCGCCCATGCCCACGGTTGCCGCACCGATAGAGCCCGCATCGTCACCCCCACCTCAGTCGCCGCAGAAGCACGACACTCCGGCCGGCGCTTCCCCCTCGTCGTCGACAGCCCGTAGCGGAAGCATCGGCATCGACAACGCCTCCTGCCGGAGCTGTGTGAAGCTCCGCCGCTTGAGAAACTGCTGGATCGTCGGGTCGCGCGTCGCCGGCCGACCGTTGATTCCTTCCATTTCCCGCCGAGCCTCCTGCCGGATCCACCAATCGGCCCGCTCCGGTTCCTCGCTGATGAGCTGCCGGAGCTTCGCCTGCCCTTTCAAGAAGCACAGATCGCAATTCCCCTGATCCGGCCGGAGGCCCAGGTCGAACGACTGACGGCCCCAGAACCCGAGCACGTCCCCCTCCGAGACCTCGCCATGCACCAACGGGTAGACCGTCCGACACTCGTCGAAAAGCGCCTTCCGCCACCGCCGCGGCTCGTCGTGCCGAATCCCGAGCACCGACCACCGGACCCGCCAGCCCCAGCGCAAGGCGTCTCGCGCCCAGCGGTTCGCCGTGTTGACCTTCAACTCCTCCGTGCACATCCGCATCACGACGTTCGGCAGCATCGCCCGCGACCGGATCATCTCCTCGAACGGCCGGCCGTCCAGGCTGGCCGACGCCGGCGAGACCTCCCGCCACGTATTCTTCGGGTCGCGAAGCCCGCCCCTCGCAAACGGCCGATAGGTGTATTCCAGGCACGTGATCGGGACGCCCCACGCCGCCTCCATCGCCCCGATGAAGCGAAGCGTCTCCGGTCGCTCCTTGCCCGTGTTCGCGAAGACCGCCCGCGCGTACTCCGGCAGCGACCCGCCGTGCGCGTCGAGAATCCGCCGCAGCATGAAGCCCGACGTGCGACCCCCCGAGACGTGCACCAGGTAGCGCCGCCCGTCGTCCGGCAGGAAGTACGGATCGACCTCGACCCCCTCGCCGTCGATCACCCGCGTGTATCGATCCCTCATTCCGCACCGCCACGGAACCGACGAGACCCCTCCTCGAGCCGCCCCTGGAACCCGCACGCCGCCCGCTCCGGCCGCCGGCCGACCACTTCGAAGTCCCACTGCTCAGCCGTCGTCGGTTCGTCCCTCGCATGCGTTCTCATGTCGACATCCCCCGTGCAGACTCTCCCCGAGCGCCGAGTACTTCCCCGATCCAAAAACTCGGTCAGATCATGCCGGTCGCAACCG
>MPMW01000065.1 GCA_002238705.1 Acidobacteria bacterium bin61
GATTGGTGCCATCCGTGCCCGAGGAGAAATCGTTCTGACTGATGGGATCGCACCCCGCCCTGTGACCCGGCTCGCCGGTGTACGAATAGCAAATTGAGCTGTATCCCCCTCTTGGGATATTTGCTAGTGCCCCTGAAGTTCCCGCTTCCACTTCAACACCCGTAGCCACGAGGACATCCCCGACCACAGAGTTCCTTCTTACATAGCAACTGGCCGCTGCGCTCGGCGTTCCGAATCCGTCGGAATACACCCGGTATTCCTCCCGATTCGCGCCTTGTCAGCCGGGCGCCTCGCCGCTCTCGGTGACTCGCAGCATTTACGGGACACCACACTAGCGGGCTCGGGATTGGGGAACGCGTTATCCCCGTCGGGGGTATTGCCGAGCGGCCCGGAAGGGGTACTGCACCGGTGAAGCCGGGTTGCTGCCCGGGACGGCGCGTGTTCCCACCCAGCCTTTTCGGCGCGGTCGGACCGCGGGGCAGACGATAATGTGCGGAACCTTGGCCCCCCTCTCCTCTCTCCCGCTGATGCTCGGCCCGCTCGGCATGCAGGAGATGCTGATCATCCTGGTGGTGGCCTTGATCGTGTTCGGCCCGCGCAAACTGCCGCAGATCGGCAAGACGCTCGGCAAGAGCATCGCCGAATTCCGGCGGACGAGCACCGAGCTGCGCAGCACGCTGGAGCGGGAAGTCCAGATGGAGGAGTTTCGGGCGGCGCGTACCGAAGTTACCGATTTGAAAAAGGACGTGACGAATCTGGGACGCGGACTTGATCCGGGCGATGGCGTCGCTCCGGATGCCGGGGGCCGGCCAGACAACAGCCCGGTTGGAAAAGACCCCGGGCCGGACCCGGTCTCCAGCGGGCCGGAACCGGCGAGTGCGGCGGGTAAGCCGGCTGCCTCCACGACCGAAACGGATGGCGCGGAGGGGTCTCCCGGCGGGAACGGAGCGGCGGGCGATGACGGGGCCGCAGAATCGGAGTCCCGAGGGGATTCCGGAAAGTAGCGGAACGGAGCAGGAGCCTCCGCCGCGCGACGATCTGTGAGCGATTCGGAACGGACGGACAGCCCGAGCGGGCCCGCCGACCGGATGACCTTCCTCGAACACCTGGACGAGTTGCGCAGCCGGCTCATCCGGGCGGCGATCGCGGTGATGGTCGCGTTCGTGGGCTGTTTCTTCTTCTACGACGAGGTCTTCAATTTCCTGATGCAGCCGCTCCGGAATGTCATCGAGCCGTACGGCGGCAGCCTCATCACCACCGCGCCGCAGGAGAACTTCGTGCTCGGGATCAAGATGAGCTTCCTGGTAGCCGTTGTCGTCTCGACCCCAGTCTGGCTCGGCCAGGTCTGGGGGTTCATCGCACCCGGGCTATACCGCCACGAGCGGCACCTCGCGGTGCCGTTCGTCCTGGTGGGCTCCGTCTTTTTCATGTCGGGAGCGGTGTTCTGTCACTACGTGCTCTTCCCCATCGGCGCCGAGTTCCTGAGCACTTTCGGCGGCGTCGGAGAAGGCATCGAAATCCGCTACCGGGTCTCGGAGACGTTCAGCTTCTATGCGCGCCTGGTTCTGGTCACCGCGGTGATGTTCCAGATTCCCACTCTGGCGCTGCTGCTTTCGCGGCTCGGGGTGATCACGCCCCGTTCCCTCGTCCGCTACTTCAAGTACGCGATCCTGTTGTGCTTCGTGTTCGCCGCGTTGCTGACCCCGCCCGACCCTGCCACCCAGATCCTCCTCGCCGGGCCCATGATCCTGCTCTACACGCTGTCCATCGGGATCGCCTGGGTGGGGAATCGGATGCGCGGCAAGAAGCGGGAAGACGAATAGGCGGCATCCGTCCCGGCGGCTGCCAGCAGTCGGTGGTGCAAGCCGTGCGAGCGCGGGGGGCGGGCGGGGCGCCTGGCTGACAAGGCGCGTGAGGGAGGAATACCGGGTGTATTTCGAGCGAAACGCAACGACGAGCGCCGCGGAGCGGGGCGGTTCAGCCGGGATGGATCGCCCGTCGAACGCCGCGTTGGTTTTGCCACAGGCTGCTAGGATCACGCTCGTCATGAGGCTGCGGGCGCGCGTGATCCCCCTGTTGATGCCGCTTCTGGTGGGAGCGGCCATTTCGGCGACGATCCTGGGTGTCCAACCGGCGCGGGGAGTCCCGCCTTCGGACGGCTTGCGGGTCCTGCTGCAGCGGCACGGGAACGTGATTCGCGAGATCGAAACGCACTACGTCCGTCCCCTCGATCCCGAGGCTCTGACCCGGGCGACGATTTCCGGAATGCTCACCCGGTTGGACCCGCATTCGAATCTCTTCGTTCCCCGCAACTACCGTCAGATGCGGGAGCGGCAGCAGGGAGGCTACGTCGGTCTCGGGATTCGGGTCCAGCACCAGAACGGTCTGCTGACCGTCGTTTCGCCTTTTGAAGGTACGCCCGCCTACCGGCTCGGTATTCGCGCCGGAGACGTGATTTCCCGGATTGAGGGCGAGGATGCGACGCAGTACTCGATGGACGATGCGGTGAACCTGCTCCGGGGCCCCCGGGGAACGCCGGTCAGCATCACCATCACCCGTCCCGGCTACGAAGCGCCACTCGACTTCACGGTGATCCGCGACCGGATTCCGCTCAAGAGCGTGCCCTACTACTTCGTCCTCGACGAGCCTGCCGGGTCCGAAAAGACCGGATACGTGCGCATCTCCGACTTCAATGAGAACACCGAGAGCGAACTGCGCGAAGCCATCGTGGAACTCCGGCTCGAGGGGGCTGACCGGTTGCTCGTGGACCTTCGCCACAACCCGGGAGGACTCCTGAACCAGGCGGTGGCCGTTTCCAACGTCTTCTTGAAGCAGCACCAGGAAATCGTTTCCATACGCGGGCGCCACTCCGAGAACGATCAGGTCTTCGTCGCGGAGAAACCCAGCCCCTACAGTGATCTTCCGGTGATCGTTCTCGTGTCCCGGGAGAGTGCGTCCGCATCGGAGATCGTCGCGGGCGCCGTCCAGGATCACGACCGCGGGCTCATCCTCGGGGAGAACACCTACGGCAAGGGGCTGGTTCAGTCGGTATTCCAGTTGAGTCAGGGTTACGCGCTCGGGCTGACCTCCGCCGAGTACTTCACTCCAAGCGGCCGCCGGCTCCAGCGCGACTACGACTCGGGAGATTTCCTCGAGTACTTCCAGGGACGGGGAGACCACGACTCCAACGACGAAGCGGGGACCATCGTGCTGACCGACCTCGGCAGGGAGATCCGGGGCGGGGGAGGCGTTGCGCCGGATATCGAGGTTTCCGCCCCGGAGCTTCCCGACGTTCTGGTGGACGTCGCACAGCACGGCGCTTTCTTCCGTTTCGCCACCCGGTTCGTTCCGGCCGACGGTCGGGGGGCGGTCGACGGAGCCGGCACGCGGCCGGATGAGCTCCAGGCCCGGGGTGACCTGATTCGGCCGGTCGATCAGAGTTTCCGTGCCGATGATGCGACGCTCGCGGAGTTCTTCGACTTCCTGTCCGAGGAGCGGATCCCGCACGACCGGGAAGGGCTGGAGGAGCACCCTGGCGCAGTGGCGCTTCGGATCGAGGGAGAGGTCTTCAGCCTCCTCTGGGGTCCGGCTGCCTCCCGGCGGGCCACGCTGGACCGCGATCCGCAGGTCACGGCGGCGCTTCAGGCGATGCCGCAGGCGGCGCTCCTTCTTCGAGACCCCCAGGCGTATCTGGCCGGCGCCACCGGCGGGGAGGGCCGCTGAGTGGTTCTGCGGCGCCCCTCCGGGGTGGCTGTTGCTCTTTGGATCCTCTTCGGCGCGGCAACCCCGGGACTGACCCAGTCGAGCGTTGAGGAACTGGCAGTCCGGCTCGAAAGTGCGGATGTGGGAATCCGCCGTGACGCGGCGAGGGAGTTGGGCGAGGACGGATCGGCCGAAGCCATCGCGGTCCTGGCGGGGGCCGTCTCCGACGCCGACCGGGAGGTCCGGCGCGTGGTCCTGGACGCTCTGCTCGCGGTGCGCCGGCCGGACGCGCTCCAGGGACTGATCGCCTTCCTCGGGGACGAGCGGGAAGACCACCGTCGCGACGCGCTCGGCGGCCTCGTGGACATCTACAATCGCGAGGCGCCGCCCGGCCGCCGGGAGCGGGCCATGGACTGGCTGCTCCGGCGAGAGCAGGATTTCGTGCTCGATCCCTTGCGTCCGGTGGAACCACGCGTTTTCGAGGCGCTCGCCGGAAGCCTGCAGGACGAGGAGGCGGGCATCCGGGAACTCGCGGCCGAGGCTCTCGGCGCCTTGAGGGCGGCCCCCCAGGTGGGACCGCTCGGCGCCGCCGCCGCGGACGATCCCGAGGACGACGTGCGCCGGGAGGCGGTACGGGCGCTCGGTGCGATCGGCACGGACGACGCGGGCGCTCGCTTGCTTGCGATGGTGAACGACGAGGAGCTTCGCGAGGAGGTGGTGCGCGCACTGGGCCGCTTCGCGTACCGTCCCGCGGCCGCGGCCCTGATTCAGGCTTATGACGCCGATCCGGAGAGCGACGAGGCGCGCTACGCGCTGGAAGCCCTCGCCCGGATCGGCGCGGACGAAGCGCGCGGCACCTTCTACCACGAACTGGGCAGCGATGATCCCCGCCGGCGCGAGTTCGCCGCCGAGGGGATCGGACGCATCGGGGATCCGGCGCTCCTTGGCGGCATGATCCGGGATTTCCTGCGCGAGGAGGATCGTCGAGTCCAACTCGCCTTCTGCTTCGCGCTGGTGCGGCTCGGACAGCCCGCGTTTGTGGACCGCCTCATTCTCTCGTTGACCGATTCGCGGTTGGGAGATGTCGCATGGCAGTACGCGCTGGAGCTCGGCCGCGAGTTCCTTCCCGAATTGCTCCGCTATCTCGAAGATCCGGATCGTCGGGTGCGTCTCGAACTCATCTCCCTTCTCGAACGGCTGGGAGACCCCGAAGCCATCCCCGCGCTTCGGGTGACCAGTGAGGGCCCGGATTCGGAAGTGGCGGACCGCGCGCGCCTTGCGGTACGCCGGCTGTCCCAATCCGGAGCACGCCCGTAGCGCCCGGAGCTGCTTCCAGCGCGAAACAACTCGAATGATCCGCATGCTCTCCCCCCACCGTTTGAACAAAACACGGAAGGGTGAGACGATCCGGCCCGTGCGCAGCGGCTTCTCTTCCCGGCTTGCGCCGGATCGATCGTTCCGGCGTCCGTTCCTGACCGGGCTCCTGCTCCTCGGCATGAGCGGGGCAGGCCCCCTCCTGCCGGTTGCGGAGGCGGAACTTCCCTCTCGCAACTCGGTCTGGCCCGAGGTCCAACGCGACGGCAAATCGCTGGTGATCGGCCGGTTCGTGGGCAAGTTCGAGAGTCCCGACTTTCGTTCGCGCCGGATCGTCCTGCGTCATCGCGACACCGGGCGCAACGAGACCCTGTCGGTGGATGACGGGCTCGGCTTGATCAACGAGTTGGTGCCCCCCGGCGTTTATGACGTGGAGGCCATCGAGGCCGTCTACTTCCCGAACATCCGCCCGATGAACACCCGGCGGTTCCGGCCCATCCGGCAGCGCTTCACCGTTGCCCCCCGGGAACACGAGCGGGGAGAGACGCTCATTTCCGTCCCCGCCGACCGCCCGGTCTACATCGGCACCATCCGGGCGGGCGCCGAACGGCAGGGGATGGTCTACGAGGGGCAGAAGCTCCGGGTCCTGGACGACTTCGACGTCGCCATGGAGCGCCTGGCGACTTCGTACCCGCTCCTCGCGGCCAGCCTGAGCGAGCGGGCCGTGGTTCCGCAGCGGCACTTCATGCTTCGTCCGACCGTGCCGGAACCACCCTTGGAAATGATCGTCGGGATGGAGGATCCCATCCGGCAAGCGCGCCGCTACATCGAGGATGGAAAGTTCGAACAGGCGATCAACTGGCTCTCGACCTTCATGCCGGTTTCGGACGCGCAGCGCAACGACGTTCGCCTGCTGATCGGCGAATCCCATCTGGGATCACGCAACCTGGATCTCGCCATCGAGGAACTCGGAGAGGTTCTCCTGCTGGATCCGACGAACCTTCGGGCGCTTCGGCTGCTCGCCCGGTCGCATTCGCTGAACGGTGATCTCGAAGACACCGAGAGCCTGTATCAGGCCCTCCTCGACATTCGGCCCCGGGATGCCGAAGCACACCTGCAGCTCGGTTACCTCCACGCCTTGCGCGCCGACGGCGCGGGCGCTGAAGCGGCGTTCGAAGTCGCCTTCCAAACGGACTTCGACTACCTCATGCACGACCTCGCCCCGTTCCTGATGGCGGTGCGGGAGCGCTCCAACAACCCCGGGATTCTCTATGAGCCGCCGATCTTGCGCAGCACTCCGGTCCCCATGCGGGGTTCGGGCGGTTCGCGGCGTTCTTCCGAGCGGGACGGGATCATGGTGCTCATCGATCACCGCGGGCGGGTCAAGTCCGCGCACTTCGCCCCCGAGAGTTCCGGGCGGGTCCACCAATTGATGATGTCCCTGGTTCGAGGCCGCTACACCCCCGCCACGCTGAACGGAGTTGCGGTGCCCGCCATCATGGCGCTCGGCAACTTCGGCGCGGAGCGTTAGGAATCCGCGCCGCCGAATGCGGCGCAGATTCCTCGGGAACGCCAGCATCCAGGCCGGCGCACGCGACAACCCCAACCTCCCCCACCGCAGAAACGCCGCGGCACGCCGCCCTCCGGTACAACCCCACGCCTCGGAGCGCCGGCTTCCAGCCGGCATCGCGGTCCGAGAGGACCGCGAAACCAGACAACCCCACCCTCCTTCCCCGCCCTCCCGGTACGGGAACGCCGACCTCCAGGTCGGCACGCGCTGGCCGCGGGCCAGCGCACGGGGCTTCAGTGTGCACCCCCACGGTGCCTCACCAATGAGCGCCGGTCCGGCGTGGCGGTCCGCGCCGTCCAGTCAGCCTGCGCCGTCGGTTCAGGGCGATTCCGCGGGAAGCGAAAGCACACGATCGACTTCCGCCTCGAGCACTTCGAAAGGTTGGTCCGTGCTCGGTGCGGGATGCAGCAGCCCGTTGCGGTCGATGAGGAAGTTGGCCGGGTAGCGGGCCGTCTCCATGAAGATGTTCGGCATGACGCCGTTCTCCAAAGCGCCGGGGACCAGTAGCGGATAGTCCACCGACAGGACATCGCTTCGAAAGTCCTGCTGGATGACCTCGTCCTCGGTGGAGATGCCGTAGACGAGGAAACCGTCATCGGCGCGTTCGCGCGCCAGACGGTCCAGTTCGGGCATCTCGGCGCGGCACGGTGGACACCAGGTGGCCCAGATGTTGACGAGAACCACGGAGCCACGGTAATCCGAAAGCCGGTGGATTCTGCCGTCCAGATCCTGTGCCACGAAGTCGGGAGCGGCCACCCCCGAGAGCGCCAGGTTGGCGGCCTGGCGAGCCCGCCGGACCGCACCGCCGACAGGCACGGTGACGAGGCCGAGCGACAGGATGGCTACCGACGCCCCCGTCCATCCGGTCCAGCCCAGTCCGCCGCTCCGGTAGCCGCGCCAGGCGCGGCGGAGCGCGAAGGCGGGGGGAAGCAGCATGACCAGCGCCACCGCCCCCAGGCGGAACAGATAGTCCGCGTCCGGATTGGAACTCAACCGGGTGAGTCCGACATACGTACCCGCGCCGAGCAGCGCGGAAACGAGAGGAGAGAGGACGCCGGCCCAGAAGGCGGAACGAGGAGCGCTGGTCATCGGGCCAAATTTACCGGGGCGCCTGGTCCTCTTCCTGGTAGCGGCGCCGGATACCCGGAATCAGATACCGGGAGAAGAGGGTCTCCGCATCGTGCTCGGGAGCGAATCCGAAGTCCCGGCGCGCCGCGATGTCATCCACCGCGCCGGGCCAACTCGCCACGATCCGGTCACGCGCCCGATCGAGCCGGAAACGGACCTCGAGATCCGGGAAGTCCCGGGCCACGCGAGCGATGATCTCCGCGGCCGACAGGCTCGGTCCCCCCAGGTTGTAGGCCGTTCGGGTGAGCGAGTCCTTGTCCCGGGACGCCAGGCGCAGGATTCCCCCCACCGCATCGGGCATGGCGCAAAAGGGGAGGCGGGCCTCCGGCTTGACGAAACAGGAGTACGGCTCACGCCGGGCGGCGGCGTGGATGAGTTCCGGAGCCCAGTCGCTTGTCCCTCCCTGCGGGAGGGTGTCCGATGCAATGAGGCCGGGCAGGCGGACGGCCCGGAAGTCGAGGCCACCGCCCAGTTTCTCCACGGTGGCGCCGAGCCGCTCGACATACAGCTTCTGGGCGCCATAGAGCGTCGCCGGATCCAGGCACTCGTTCTCGCCCACAGGCGCCGCCGCCCCCTTCGCTTCCGGCGAGGGGAGGCCGTAGACCGCGATCGAACTCGGGAATACGAAGCGGATGGGATCCTTCGGGGTCGCGATATCCGCGGCCATGGCAACGAGCCGGGCCGCCCCGTCGGCATTGACCTGGTGGGCCAGCACCGGGACCGATTCGGCGCGGGTCGAGAGAATCGCCGCGAGATGGAAGATGACGGTGGGGCGATAGCGCCCGAGGAATGTCTCCCAGAGGCGAGGATCGAGGATGTCCCCCTGGAAGTGCTCCAGGTGGGAGGGCCCGGCGCCCCCGGCGGGGAGGGGGCGGAGATCGACAGTGACCACCGCGTCGCCCCCACCCGCGGTCAATCGATGCAGAAGGGCCTGGCCGATCTCTCCCGCGGCGCCGGTGATCAGCGTGACCGGCATCGGTGCGGCACTCATGCGGGGGAAGCTCCCGGGGGAGGCGAGGTCCCCAGCACGCGCCGCAGGAAGGCCCCGATGTCGCGAATTTCCGCCTCCGCGACCTGGTGCGCCATCGGATATTCGTGGTACTCGACGGTCCAGCCCGCGCTGGTGAGGGCCCGGCAGCTCACGCCGGCGAAGTGGACCGGGATCAGGGGATCGAAGGAGCCGTGAGCCTGAAAGATGGGGGTGGGAGGATCCGTTGGCGGAGCGACGCCGCCCGTGACGGGAAGGTAGGTGGAAAGCGCCACCACTCCGGCGGCCCGCACCGGGAGTGCACCGGCAGAGTCCGCAGTGGTGGCGGCTTGCAGGGCGACCGCTCCGCCCTGGGAAAATCCCGCCAGGACCAGGCGCTCGGGCGGAATTCCCCGTTCCGCCTCCCGGTGCGCCAGGGCGCGCACGCCGGCCATGGACTCCGCCAGGTGCTCCCGATTGACGCCCGTGTCACGCCGCACGGAATCGATGTCGAACCAGGCGCGCATCTCCATCCCGCCATTGATGGTCACCGGACGGAAGGGAGCCTCGGGGAACAGGAATCGAATCCCGAGCGAGTCGGGCAAACGAAGCGCCGGGATGATGGCCTCGAAGTCGTGTCCGTCGGCGCCGAGCCCGTGGAGCCAGATGACGGTGGCGCGGTGTTCGCCCACCGGAGGCACCTCCACGAGGCTCCAGGGAGGCGCCGTGGGCCGGCCTCGGTCGACGGGGTGGGGCTCGTCGAGTCCGTATTCGGGGGGATGGCTCAGAACTGCTCCTCCAGCACGTAGTCGAGTACTTCCAGGTATTGGGTGGCGTCGGCGGCCGAGAACGGGAGAGGCGGTTTGAGTTTGATGACGTTGGCGTCCGGCCCGTCGGTACTGTTGAGAATCCCGAACTCGCGGAGCCGGTTGACGAGCCGCCGCGCCTCCTCGGTAGCGGGCTCGCGGCTCAGCGGATCCCGCACCATTTCAAAGCCGAGAAAGAGTCCACGTCCCCGAACCTGACCGAGAATAGGGTAGCGGTTTCGGAGCGCCTCCAACCCGCCGCGAAGTTGCTCTCCGACAGCTTCGGCGTGTTCGGCAAGTCGTTCCTCGCGGATCACGTCGAGGACCGCCAGTCCCGCGGCGCAGGAGACCGGATTCCCGCCGAACGTATTGAAGTACTCCATCCCGGTCTCGAAGGAGCGGGCGAGTTCAGGGGTGGTCACCACCGCGCCGAGCGGGTGGCCGTTCCCGGCCGGTTTCCCGAGGGTGACAATGTCGGGAGACAGCGCCCCTTCGCCGTCCTGGACCGCCAGGAACGCCCAGAAGTCGGCTCCGGTCCGACCGAAGCCGGTCTGGACTTCGTCCGCCACGATCACGCCTCCGGCGGTTCTCACCGCCTGGTAGAGAGTCCGGAGGTAACCCGGCGGTGGCACGATCTGGCCACCGCAACTCAGGATGGCCTCGCCGATCAGCGTGGCGGGTCCCGCGAGCCGAACCCGTGATTCGGAATCCGCGATCAGCGAGGCTGGAAAATCCCGGTCTTCCCCGCGGAAGCGGCCGCGGTAGCCGTCGGGCATGGGTAACCGGTGAAGCCACGGCGGCCCCGGGCGTCCTCCCTTGCCATCGAGCTTGTAGGGGCTGACTTCGATGAGCGAGGTCAGGTTGCCGTGATAGCCGCCGTCGAAGACGAGGGTTTCCTGTTTCCCGAGGTGGGTCCGGGCGATGCGGAGCGCCAGGTCGTTCGCTTCGCTGCCGGAGTTCGTGAGAAAGACAACTTCGAGGGGGGAGGGGAGAGTGGCCGCCAGGCATTCTGCATAGTCGGTGAGTTGGCGGTACAGATACCGGGTGTTGGTGTTGAGGAGGGCCGTCTGGCGGGCGATGGCGTCCGCGACGTGCGGGTGGGCGTGCCCGACGTGGCAGACGTTGTTGACCATGTCGAGGTAGCTGCGTCCGGCATCGTCGTAGAGCCGGGCGCCACGGCCGCGCACCACCCGGATGGGGACGTCGTAGGAAAGGCTGAGGGCGTCGCTGATGCGTCGGCGGCGTGTCTCGAGAAGCTGCGCGCCCTGCTCCTCGCGGGCCGCCGCCGGGACCCGGGCCGTGGGCCCGAGGCCGAAGAACGCCACGGGATCGGGGCTGAAGGCGGCGAACAGCGGCAGGTCGGCGGCGGAGCTCCGCCGCGGCGGCCGGTCACGCCACCTGCTGAGGAGCACCTGGAACTGAAGCTGGGGAGGCGGGCCGCCCGCGCCCGCGGAACCCGCGACCTTCCCGAGCGCCTGTCCAGGACGTAACCGGCAGCCGGGAACCAGGGTCTTGAGGCATTCCGGGTCAAGGTGCCGGTAGGAGGTCCAGAAGACCTCCTTGTCGACCGTGTGCCGGATGCCGACCGATGCGCCGCTCCCGGGATCGCCGCCGGCGCCTTCGCTCCACTCCACCGTTCCGGCGAGCGGCGCCCGGACCGGCGTTCCGGCGGGGCTGAAGATCTCGATCCCCAACTGGAGGGTCGCGGGTTCCTCCCGCCGCCCCGCAGGCTCATCCTGCGAGACCGTCTCCGGAACGCGCGGTTCCAGGTAACGCCCAATTGCGAATCCGTTGTGTTCGGTTGCGGCGGCGATCGCGGCCCGGAGGGTCTCGCTGGCGGCCCCGGGATCGACTGCCGGGCTCTGAGGAGAGAGGTCGACAGCGGCAGTCTCCGCTTCCAGCGCGACCGGAGAGGCGGCAGCGGCGGCGGCCCGCTCGATGATCGTGCGCCGCCGCCCCGACCGGGACAGGGGCGGATACCCGGCGGCGATCCGGAATCGGCCCGCGGTCACCTCTGGCGGCTCCGCTTCCAGCGCCCGGAGGAACTCCCACACTCCGGTCTGGCTTGTCATCAGGTAGGAGTCCGCCGCTGCCCCGGGAACGCGAGTCCGGCGCAGGGCCGCGACCCCGGCGCTAACCAGCGCCCGGGCCGCAAGGGCGACACCGAAGAGGTCCGCTTCGCGCTCGGTGAGTGGTCGTTCCCCGGCGAAGCCCGCGAGGACGCGCGCTGCCGCCGGCAACGGCTCGAAAGCGCCCGCGGAGGTGTAGAGAGCGGCCGTAGCCGCCTCGCAAATCAGCGGACCGCGGACGGCGTCCCCAAAGTCGAGCAGCGCCAGGTCGTGGGGCTGCGCTGCCTCCGGGGTCCCCCCTTCGAGAAGCACGTTGTCGTCGTTGGCGTCGTTGTGCAGTGCTCCCGCCGGCAATGCGAGGAGATCGGACAGGCTGTCATGGACGGCGTCGGCAACGCCGAGGTAGGTCCGCCGGGCGTCCTCCCCGCGCAGGGTTTCGGAAGCCGCCGTGATGACGCTCGGGGCATGGGCGGGCGCCCAGGGAATTTCGTGAACGTCGAGTTCGGGATGGTCGAATCCTTCGAGCGCCGTCTGGAGGCGGCCAACGAGCCGGCCGACGGATTCCAGCAGGGCCGGAGGGCGGCGCCGAAACGCGGAGAGCGGGACCCCCTCGACGTAACGGAAGACGCGTACCCGGTGCTCGCGGCCCCGGACACGACACTGCCCCAGCGTCTCGCCATCCCTCCCGGGAACCGGAGCCGGAAGGCGCAGATCCGGCATGCGCCCGCGGGCCCACTCGATGAGATCGTGTTGCAGGCCGAGCCGTCCGGGCCGCTCGGAAGCGCTGCTGATCTTGAGGACGAAGCGCTTTCCGGAACCGTCCTCGATCAGGAAGTTCGCGTCGCGTTCCCCGGGAAGTGGGGTAGCGTGAGTTGTGAGCCCCCAGAGTTCGCCGGCGAGGGACGCCGCCTCGGCTGGCTCGACCCGGGGCCGGGTGGCCAGGGGATCGATGGGAAAGGGGAGCGCGACCGCCGACCCGGTGTCTTTTTCCACGGGCGTTTACCGCAACAGGAGCCGCAGGAGCCCCAGCTTGCCCTGATAGGGGGGGTAGCGCACCGGGGGATCCAGCCAGGTGGCGGCGCTCAGAACGGCCCGGGAGTGGGACAGCAGTTCGAAGCCGTGGACCCCGTGATACGAGCCGTGGCCACTCCGTCCGACGCCCCCGAAGGGCAGCGAGGGGTTGACGCAGTGGACGACGGCGTCGTTCGTGACGAGGGCTCCGGAGCGAAGCGCCGCCGCGATGCGCCGCACGGGCTCGCGTCGCCGGGAAAAGACGTAGAGCGCCAGCGGATCGGGATGTTTCCGGATCTCGGTGAGCGCGTCGTCGAGACCCCGGTAGGGAAGTAACGGCAGGATGGGTCCGAAGATTTCCTCCCGCTCCGCGGCGTGGCCGGCCGGCCAGGGGCCCGTGACGGTGGGGCTGAAATAGAGGCGCTCCGGGTCGCGTTCACCTCCCCGAAGTAGCGGAAGCCCGGAAAGCAGGCCCTCCAGACGCCGGAAGTGGTCTTCGTGCACGATCCGGCCGTAGTCCCGGCTCTCGGCGGGTGCTCCACCGTAGAACCGGTCCAGGTTTTGGCCGAGCCGTTCTGCGAACTCGTCGAAGTGTTCCTCGGGAACGAGTACGAAGTCGGGCGCCACACAGGTCTGTCCCGCATTCAGGAACTTCGCCCACGCAAGCCGGCGAGCAGCGAGTCCGAGGTTCGCGCTCGGGTCCACGAGAGCCGGACACTTGCCTCCCAGTTCGAGCGTGACCGGAGTCAGACAACGGCCTGCCGCTTCCGCCACCCGCGCGCCGGTGCGCCGGCTGCCGGTGAACAGGATGTGGTCGAACCCCTGCCCGACGAGTGCCCGGGCGGCGTCCGGGCCTCCCTGGACGACCTGAACGAGTCCGGCCGGCAGGGAGGGAGGCACGAGTCCGGCCAGTTTGCTCGCGGTGTGCGGCGCGTGCTCGGAAGGCTTGATCACCACGGCGTTGCCGGCGGCAATGGCCGCAACGGCAGGAGCCAGACTCAGTTGCAGGGGATAGTTCCAGGGGGCGATGACGAGGACGACACCCAGGGGGGCCGGTTCGATCCGGCTCCGCGCGGGCATGACGGCGAGCGGGGTTCCCACCCGGCGAGGGCGCATCCAGCGCCGCAGGTGACGCCGCGCGTGGCGAATCTCGGCGAGCACCAGTCCGGTCTGGGTGGCCCAGGTCTCGAACGCGGGCGCCCCGAGGTCTTTCCTGAGCGCGGCTTCCCAGGTGGCCGAGTGTTCGCGCAGGACCGCGGCAAGCGCCTTGAGCGCCGCCGTCCGAAAACTCCGGCGCCGGGTTTCGCCGGACTCGACGAGTTGCTGTGCCCGTTCCAGGACTCTTGGCAGATCGTTCGTCACGGGGGCGGCGAGTATACGGAGCCGGCGGCACTACCGGATCGCCGGCCGGCGGCGTCTTATCCGGTCCCGCGGGGCCCGGCAAACCGCCGGTTCCGCGCTGCGGAACTGCCGGCCGGCCGCCCGCCGCCGGATAGACTTCCGGCCGGTTGGTCATGCGATTTCGGGAGCCCGCACTCGTGTCGCCGGGCGACGCTCTGGCGGGCCGGGTCGAGCTCATGCCGGTTCCCGAAGAGCACTTCGTGCTGAACACTCCCCTGGCTCCGCCTTGGCCGGAGGGTATGGAGGAGGCGTGCTTCGGGATGGGGTGTTTCTGGGGCGCGGAGCGTCTTTTCTGGACGGCGCCGGGGGTGCACACGACCGCAGCGGGATACGCTGGCGGCCTCACTCCAAACCCGAACTACCGCGAGGTCTGTAGCGGGCGGACCGGCCACGCGGAAGTCGTCCGCGTGGTCTTCGATCCCGGCCGGGTGAGCTACGAGAAGCTCCTCCGGATCTTCTGGCAGAACCACGACCCGACGCAGGGCATGCGCCAGGGAAACGACGTCGGCACGCAATACCGGTCGGCGGTCTACGCGGTCGGCAGCGAGCAGCAGCGCGTAGCGTGCAGGACCCGGGACGCCTATGCGGAGCGGCTCCAGGCGGCGGGCTACGGTCCCGTCACCACCGAGATCCGCGAGGCCCCGGCCTTCTACTACGCCGAGGACTACCACCAGCAATACCTCGCGAAGAATCCGGCCGGCTACTGCGGGATCGGCGGCACGGGAGTTCGGTGTCCGACGGGACTCTCGGCCTGAGCCGCCGTTCGGCCGACGGTTCGGCGAAGACGGCGGCCGAGAAAGCGAAGTCGCTGGATCTGGCGAACGTCGAGCGTCACATCTTCCTCTGTGCGGACGCCGACAAGCCCAAGTGTTGCGATCCCCCCGTCGCCTGCGCGAGCTGGCTCTATCTGAAGCGTCGTCTCGATGAACTGGGCCTCGCGAACGGCCCCGCCGGCGGGTGTGTTGCCCGCAGCAAGGCGAACTGTCTGCGGATTTGCGCCGAAGGCCCTATTGCGGTGGTCTACCCGGAGGGCGTGTGGTATTCCGGAATGACTCCGGAGGCGCTTGAAGAGGTCATCCAGGGCCACTTGATCGGGGGAACCCCGGTCCACAGATATCGGATCCCCAACACCTGACCCCCGCAGCGTGTGCGGGAAGACTTAACAGCCGGTGGCAAAACCCGCGCGGCGTTCGACGGGCGATCCATCCCGGCTGAACCGCGCCGCTCATCGTTGCGTTTCGGTCGAAATACACTGGGTATTCCGACCTCACGCGCCTTGTCAGCCGGGCGCCTCGCCCGTCTCGGCGCTCACGTGGGTTTCACCACAGGCAGTTAACAGCCGGTGGCAAAACCCGCGCGGCGTTCGACGGGCGATCCATCCCGGCTGAACCGCGCCGCCTTGCGGCGCTCATCGTTGCGTTTCGGCCGAAATACACCCGGTATTCCGACCTCACGCGCCTTGTCGGCCGGGCGCCTCGCTCGTCTCGGCGCTCACGCGGGTTTCACCACAGGCAGTTAACCCGGATTTCTCATACTCACGGCCCGGGGCGGACCGCAATGGGTCGTAACCCACTCTGTCGCGGTGGTTTGTCCACCAGGTGCCAGCCTGGACGCACCG
>MPMW01000066.1 GCA_002238705.1 Acidobacteria bacterium bin61
CGCTCGGGGCGGAACTCCGCCGTCACGAAGAGGTAGCGGTTCTCGGCAGGGCCGGATGAAGCCGCGGGCTCCATGTCTTCCCCCTCGCTCCCGGCGCTCACGTCCTCGTCCCGTCCGTAGACGACCTCTCCGAAGCGGAGGGTGTAGCGGATGCCCTCGTCGGTCTCGAGCCGGACCTCTCCCTCGTTGGAGAGCAGGCTGCCGCCCTGGGTCAGGTAGTAACCGCGGCTCTGCAGCGAGAGGATGTCGGCGTTCGACACCCCGGCCACATCGCCGGTCAGGGTGCCCGCAATGCCCTCGGGCTTCGGGCGCACTCCCACGATTTCGAGTTCATCGGCGGACCGGAGCAGCTCGTTCACCCCGAAGGAGTCCACTTCCTCGCCGGAGCCGAGGCCCTCCGCCGTCCACTCCCCTTCTACCTTGCTGAGTGCGAGGCGCCCGCGCCGGTCCACCTGGAGAGTTCGTTCGTTGATGGTGTAGTCCTCGAGGACGGCTTCGTCCACGCGGTTCCGGTCCATGAGCAGCAGGTCGCGCTCGATCCAGTCGCCGAACTGCGCCGAGATATCCACCCCGAGCTGCGAGACGTAGACGCGTTTCTGGCCCGGGACCCGCACGAAATAGGAGCCCTCGCGGTCGGGCGCCTGCCGGCCGATGATGAGGTCGGCCAGCACGCGGTCGCCGGAGGCCTTCACCGTCACCCGGCGCCCCCGTCCGATCAGCGACACGGCGCCCTCGTCCAGCGGATCGACCACGCCGAGCGCGGAATGGTCGGCCACGTTCTCGGAGCGGAAGTCGTCCTTCTCGAGCAGCATGACGCCGGCGGCGGTCTGCGCCAGCCGGTCCTGGCCGTCGGCGGGATAGTCGTGGTGGCTGGGTATCGTCCAGATCCCGTTCTCGTTCTGGACCCGGAACGGGATCGCTTCGGCGGTGGCTTCGTCGAACTCGATGATCTCGAGGGACATCGCCTCCTCGGGATCCTCGAAGCTCGGGAAGAAGCGCTCCCCGAGGTCCACGAAGTCGCTCGGTTCGGGATTGCGCGGGGCGCTGACGGCAGCCAGCACGGTGAGCAGCAGGGCTGCCCCGGCGATGGTCTGGGTCCGCCGCAGTTCGGGGCCGGCCGGCCTGGGTTCCTGCTTCGCCGCGGTTGCGGTTTCGGCGGTGGGCTGCGATTCGGTCATCCTGTCTCTCTCCTTCCTACTGCTGCCGCAGGCGGCGCGCCGCGGCGGCTCCCTCGAACTCGGCCTTTCGCCTTCGCACGAAGGTGAAAACGCCGAGGAGGAACACCGGGATTGGCGGCAGCAGCACCGCCGCCGTGCGGATTCCGCTCTGGATGCGGCGGATCTGCGCCTCCATCCGCTCCTCGCTGGCGCGGATCTGGGCGTCCTTGTCGGCGTTGATGTTCGCTTCCAGCACGCTGAAGCGGCGGTTCTCCACCTCCTGGAGGTTGCGGGCCATGATCTGCTTGGCCTGCGCGTCCAGATCGTCGCGTTCCTCGACCGCCGCGACCCGCCGGTCGAGCCGTTCCTGCGCCTGGCGAAGCGCCTCCTGGGCGCTGGATTCCGCTTCGTCCTCTTCGAAACTCCGCTGCTCGGTGAACTCCCGGACCCGGGACTCGACCGCCTCGAGCGTCCGGTGGCGGACCCGGCGGTTCCGGAGCGCCACGAAGGACTCGTCCCCGACGAGGACGTCCATCGCGTTCAGGAAGAACGACACGTTGTCGAAGTTCAGGTTGGGCGGCCCGATCCGGCGGAGTTCGAAGAACTGCTCCGAAATGAAGTCGAGATCGGCGATCGCGATGACGCGGGTGCTGTCCGCCTCGCCGGGCGCATCGGGATCCCCGTCACCGGTCGCCCCGTCGGCCTCGGGACGGAAAGTGCGCGCCTCGGCGGCCACCACGTAGGTCATCGGGTCCGGCCGGTGCGGCAGGTTGGGGTTCAACTGGGATCCCAGGAAGTTCCGCTGCACCATCTGGAAGTACGGCAAGACACCCGAAACGTCTCCGGTGGTGAGCAGCGGCTCGAACTCGGCCACCGCTCCGGGGAGGGGTTCGAAGTACCCGGGGTAGATGAGCACCAACTGCTGGAGTCCGGCGCTCGCCGCCGAGGCGTCCGAGAAAACTTCGGGGTTGCCGCTCCCCTCGCCGAGGAACACCACCTCCGGAGGAAGGTGACCGAGGTCGGGATGCGGGTTGTAGGCGTCCCAGACGATCCCGCCCGGATCCCAGGAGATCCCGAGGTTGGCCAGGAAGGACTGGATATTCCCCTTCGGGGTCGGCGGGGGCTGGCCCTGCTGCATGAACGGATTCTGTGAGGCTCCCGGCGGCTCCGAAGGAGCGAGACCGATGTTCACCACCGGCAGCGGATCGACAAGCATCAGCGCCGGAACTCCGGTACGGATGAAGTCGGTGACGTTGTTCATCTCGTCTTCCGCCAGGGTCGACGGCAACACCACCAGCAGCCCGTCCACCTCCTCGGTGATCATGGCGTTCGGCTGGATCTGCACCACCTCGTACTGCTTGCGCAGCTCGTCCACCACCGACCATTCCGGCGAACTCCGCATGGTCTGGAAGTCGAGCCCGCCAAAGATGCGCAGTTCCTTGGAGATCACTCCGATGCGCCGCTTGTCGGTGTTCGCGACCACCCGGATGCTGCGAGCGAGCTCGTACTCGACGGGCAGACCGCGGTCGAAGAACGGGATCACCTGCTCCTCGGCGGCGCGGGTGAACGCCACTCCCATGAACACGTCGCTCACTCCGGTCCGCGCCGAGGTCACGCTCGGAATCTCCCGCGGCCCGATGCCGAACTTTTCCCGGGCTTCCCGCGCGGCCTCGGTGAACGGTTCCGTGTCCTCGACGAGGACCTGGACCCGCCCGCCGCTCACCGACTCCATTTCGCGGAGCACGCTCATCAGGGTCGCGCGGGTCTGCACGAGCGGCTCGGGAACCTCCGGGCTCAGGTACGCCTGCACGAAGACCGGCCGGTCGTCAGGCAGGGCCCTGAGCAGCTCGCGGGTCTCGGCGGAGAGCGAATGCAGCCGCTCGGCGGTGGTGTCGAGGCGGAACCCCAGCCGCGAGATGAGAACGATGGCGCTCAGGAGGGCGAGCGCCACGGAAACCGCCCGCACCGCGTGATGCGTGGACATGCGGTATCCGTCAGCGGCGGAGGGCCAGTGACGCTTCCCGATGAACAGGACGTTCAGATAGAGGAAGAAACCCGCGACCGCCGTGAAATAGAGCACCGAGGTCAGCGGGATCACGCCGCGTCCGAACTCGTCAAAGTGGTAGATCGCGGAAACGGGCTCCACCATCCGCTCGAGCCAGGGACTGAAGCTGCCGACGAGAAGGCCCGGAAGAACCAGCACGGCCGCCGCCACCGCTCCCAGGATGAACGCCACCGTCGGGATCGAGGTGAGGAGCGACGCCGCCATTCCGGCCGCCGCGAGCACCGCGCCGAGGAGCGCGTACCCGACGTAGTTGGCGAAGAGCAGGCCCCAGTCGGGGCTGCCGAGGAACATGAGCACCAGCGCGTGGCTCAACGAGAGCACCAGCGCCGCGCCGTAGATGCCGAGCACGGCGGCGTACTTGCCGAGCACGATCTCCAGGTCGGTCGCCGGGAGGGTGAGGAGCAGTTCGTCGGTCCCGAGCTTTTTCTCCTCCGCCCAGACCGACATGGTCAAGGCGGGGATGAAGAAGATCAGGATGTAGGGGAAGAGCCCGTTCAACTGGTCGAGGTTCGCCAGGTTGTTCAGGAAGAAGCGGTCCTGCCAGAACGCCGCGGCGGCGCTCAGCAGGATGAAGAGCGTCAGGAAGACGTAACCGGACGGATTCGAGAAATACATGCGGAGATCCCTCCGCATGAGGGCCGCCACCACCGAGCGGCGGACGTTCGGAATCTCTACCAGGCCGGGCATCACGCGACCTCCCCTGCGGCGGGCGCCGGCGAGGCCCCCGCCGCTCCGTTCCCCGGCACTTCGACGCGCTCGGTCATGCCGGTGAGTTCGTAGAAGGTGTCCTCCATCGAGCCGTCCCTTTCGAGGTCCGACGGAACCCCGTCGAACACCAGCCGGCCGCCGTTCACCACCAGCACCCGGTCCGCCACCGCTTCCACCTCGCGGAGGATGTGGGTGGAGATGAGGACCGTCTTGCCGGCGCCCAGCCGGCGGATGTTCAGGCGGAAGTCCCGGATCTGATTGGGGTCGAGGCCGGCGGTCGGCTCGTCCATGATGAGCACATCGGGGTCATGGAGCAGCGCCTGCGCCACCCCGACCCGCTGCCGGAAGCCCCGGGACAGCTTGCCGATGGGCTTCTCCATCACTTCGCCCAGCGCGCAGAGAGCCGCCACTTCCCTGATGCGCCCGGGGAGGGCCGAAGGCTGAATCTCACGGGCTTCCCCGAAGAAGCGAAGCAATTCCGCCGGGGTCATGTCCGGGTAGAGCGGGCCGTTCTCCGGCAGATAGCCGAGGCGGCGCGTGGCCTCCAGGCGTTCCTGGTGGACGTCCAGCCCGGCGATCTGCGCGGATCCGGCGCTCGGCGCCAGGTAACCGGTCAGCATCTTCATCGTGGTGGTCTTCCCGGCGCCGTTCGGTCCCAGGAAGGCCACGATCTGGCCCCGGGGAATCGCGAAGCGCACGCTCTCGACGGCCACGAAGGGCCCGTAGAACTTGCTGAGATTGCGCGCCTCGATCATGATCGGTTCGGTCATTTCGAGGTACCTCGTGTCTCCAAAAAGAGCCGCGAATTCTAGCCACCCGGCCGGCCTCCGCGCGGAGCGATTCCGACGAACGCGGAAAAGCCGATCCGGTTCCCCGAACGCCGGAGCGGTCCGCGGAAGCCCGCGCTCCGGCCTCAGGCGCCGGTCCCGCCGCCGGCCACCGCTTCCTCGGCGATCATCGCTTCCAGTTGCCGGCGGAAGCGCAGCGGCCCTCCGTCGATCGGCAGATTGATATGCGGTGAAGTCGCCGTGTCCATGCCGATCTGCACCGCGTTCAACACGGCGCGATCCTCCTCGAAGGCGTCCCGCACGTCCTCGCTCATCATCCGGCTCAGGTCCTCGTCGCCGGGCCTGACGTTGCGAAGCTGGAACCAGTAGTAGCGGGTCTCGCTCTCGCTGACCGGGGTCATGAAGTTGTAGCTGTCCATGATGAAGGTCCGGTCGTCCAGCGGCCCGTCCGGTCCGCCCTTGCCCGCGGGGGTAAAGACCGCCCGGATGAAGGCGAGGGACGGATAGCGGACTTCGTAGTGCTGCAGCCGGTCGCAATTGCCCTCGAACGAGACGATCTTCCTGTAGAACGGGGCCGGCTCCACATCCATCATCCAGCGGTGCACGATGATGCCGTCCGTCGTTCCCGTGATCTCCAGGGGAGCGTCCTTGGCGGCGTCCTGGGCGAAAGACGACTGGTGCACCCAGGCGACGTGGGTCGGGTCCAGCAGGTTGTCGCACACGAACAGGTAGTTGCACTCGAGTTCCAGCGCCGCGCCCCGGTTGATGCCCCAGTCCGGGTCGTCGTAGTTGGGGATGGCGATGATCTTCCCGGGATCGGCCATCGCGGGGTTTCCCATCCAGATCCACACCAGGCCGTATTTCTCGTGCACCGGGTACGCACGCACCCTGGCGTCTGGTGGGATGCGCCCGGCGCCCGGCGCCCACACGCACTGCCCGGAACAGTCGAAGGTCAGACCGTGATAACCGCACTCCAGGTTGCCGTCCCGGATCCGGCCCTTCGAGAGCGGCAGCTTGCGGTGCGGGCAGGCATCTTCGAGTGCGACAACGTGGTCTCCAGAGAAACGTGACACACAGATCCTCTCCCCCAACACCCGAATCTGCTGCAGCCCCTGGCCGACCTCGCTGCTCCAGGCGGCGACGTACCACGCATTCCTGAGAAACATCGGAAAACCCCTAGCTCCAGCTCAATTCTGGGGCATTTCTCACACCGCCGATCGAAGTGCCGCGATCGGAGACCAAGATACACGCTCCAGCCGGCCGCGGGCGCCGCGCGAGACCGATCCGACCCGCCATACAATCGTCCGGATGCGGAATCCGCTCCCGGGACGCCGGATCGTGGCGCTGTTCCCGATCGTCGGGCTTCTGATGGGAACGGCCTGGCTGGGTCTCGCGCTGGAGCCACCCACGGGCTCCCACCGGGAGGACTGGCCCACGCGCGCCGACGGACCGCGCCGTCCGCAGGCGATCGCGCTCGTGCCGGAGACCCCGGTGGGCGAAGCGTTGCTGGTGGGCAACCGCACCGGCACGGTGAGCGTCATTCGCACCGACGATCTCGTCCTGCTGGGAGAGGCCCCGGCCGGGAGCAACATCACCGAACTGGTGCTCCTTCCGGACGGCAGCGGCCGAATCGTCGCCGTGGATCACGGCGCGCACGAACTCCTGGTGCTGCGCCCCGGGGGCGGACCCTGGACGGCGCCGGGCGCGTTCCCGGCCGCCGCCACCGCACCGCTTCTGGAGGTCGAGGCGGTGGTTCCAACGTGCCGTTACCCGATCCGCGCCACCGTGCGGGATTCTTCGCTGGTCGTTTCCTGCCTGTGGTCGCGGCAGGTGCAGATGTATGACCTGACGGATTTGGACGCGGTTGCCGAAGCTCTGAATACCCCGCGCTGGACGGCGGATCTCCCATTCGAGCCACAGGAGATGCTGTTCCTGGGCGACGGCAAGCTGCTCGTGGCCGACGGCTTCGGCGGGGGTCTCGCGGTGGTGTCGGCCGCCGGCGGCGAACTCCTCCGGACCACGGAACTGAGTGGCCACAACCTCAGGGGCCTGACGCTCCTCCCCGACGGCCGCCTCGGGCTCGCCCACCAGGAACTCCACACCGGGATGCACACCACCTCGGACGACATCCGCTGGGGGGTGTTCATCACCAACAGCGTCAGCCTGATGCCGGTGGACGACCTGGTTTCCGGGAACCCGCGGTTGGTCCGCCGCACCCGGATCATGGACCTGGGCGACGTACTCACCCCCTCGGGGGATCCGGCGGCGATGGTCGTCTCGCCGGAAGGCGAGCTGGTCATCGCCCTGTCCGGGGTCGGCCGGCTCGCCTTCGGCGGGGCGGATGCGCGGCGCATGAGTCACGCCCGCGTGGGGCGCGGCCCCTCCGCGATCGCCGCCGACGGGAACGGGCTCCTCTACGTGGCCAACACCCGGTCCGATGAGATCTCGGTGGTCTCGCTCGCCGAGCAGACCGAAGTGGCGCGCGTACCACTCGGCCCGGCCGCCCCGCTCACCGCCGCCGAGCGCGGCGAGTTGCTCTTTCACGACGCGTCCCTCTCGCTCCGCGGCTGGATGAGCTGCGCGAGTTGCCACACCGCGGGCCATACGAACCACCGCCTCTCCGACACGCTCGGCGACGGCCACTACGGCGCGCCGAAGCGGGTTCTCTCGCTCCTCGGGGTGGCCGACACGAAGCCGTGGGCCTGGGACGGGCAGATTCGCCGGCTCGAGGACCAGGTGGAGAAGTCGGTCCGTACGACGCTCCGGGGCCGGGAACTCGAGGAACGCGAGGTGACCGATCTGGCCGCCTTCCTGCGGACCCTCGAACTACCCGAAATCGGCGAAACGGCGGAGACGCCGCTCGTCGCCGCGGGGCGGGAAGCGTTCGACCGCTACTCCTGCAACCGCTGCCACACCGCCCCGGTCTACACCTCGCCGGGGGTCCACAACGTGGGCCTGACCGACGAACTGGGACTCGACCGGTTCAACCCGCCGTCCCTGCGCGGCGTGAAGTTCCGCCGGGCGCTCCTCCACGACGGCTCCGCCAAGTCCCTCGAAGAGGTCTTCGCGGTGCACCCGGGCCTCGGGGTCGAGGTGAGCGCGGGCGACCTCCCCGCCCTGATCGCGTTCCTCCGGACGCTGTAGGGAGCACCGGGCGGACGGTGAGCGCCGGTTGCGCCGGTGTCCGGATGCCGCGATCCGCTGGCCGCGCGGGCGTCGGTAGAGTGACGACTTCATGCCCCCGAGACGGCGTCGCCGGCGCTCCATTCCGACCCCCGCACAGATCTGGCGCATCCTGAACGCCACCGCCCGCGAAGCTCGCAGCGCGCGGCGAGAGCGCGAGGAAATGGCGCGCCAGCTCGCAGCGGAAGCCGCCCAGCGCCCGAAGCTCGCGGCCGAGCACGAAGAGCGCTACCGCCAGGCCGACGAACGGCGGAAGGAGGAAGAAGCCTTCACGCGGAAGCTCCAGGAGAAGAACGAGGGCCGCAACCGGAAGCTGGAACGGGAGATGTACCGCCTCTATGGCGAGGGCGACAACCGCTGGGGAAAGCTGATCGAGGCGCTGGTGGAAGCCAATCTGCTGACGCTGCTGCAGGATGCGGGCATCGAGGTGGAGCACGCCCTGTCCCGGCGGCGGTCGAGAATCCGCGGGATCCGGCGGGAATACGACCTGGTGGCTGTCGGGGACTCCGACGCCGTCGTGGTGGAGGTGAAAACCACGCTTCGGACCGCTGACGTGGCGCGGTTCACGGAACGGATCGGGAGTTTCCGGGAGTGGCGGTGGGACGACGCGCGCGAGCGCGTCTGGGGGGCGCTTGCCTACCTGACCTCCGAAGGCGACGCGGCGCAGACGGCCGAGGACGCCGGCTTCTACCTGATCCGCGCGGTCAGCGGTACCGCCAGGCTGGTGAACTCCGAAGAATTCAAGCCCCGGATCTTCTGACCTCCGGGCGGGCTCGCATCAGCCGGACGCCGGGGCGCCGCGGGATCACGCGCCCTGCTGCGCCTCGAACTCCGCCGCGGCGGCCGCCGCCCGCGCTTCGAGTTCTTCCTCCGTCAGATCCTCGATGTGGGTCGCGAGGCTCCAGCGATGGCCGAAGGGGTCCACGACGTTCGACATGCGGTCTCCCCAGAACTGGTCTCCGGGAGGCCGGATCTCACGGGCGCCTTCCGCCACCGCCTTCGCGTGCACGGCGTTCATGTCCGGGACGTAGAGGTGGATCGTGGTGCTGGTACCGCCCAGCGTGTCCGGGGAGACGAACCCGGCCTCCGCCGGCGGTCCGGGGAACTCCTGGGCCAGGTAGATCTGACTCTCTCCGAAGCGGAGTTCCGCGTGCATGACGGCGCCGCCTTCGCCCTCCATCGAGGAGTCCACGGTCGCGCCGAGCACCTTCTGGTACCAGGCGAGCGCGGCCTGTCCGTCGCCGACGACGAGGTAAGGGGTGACCGCGTTCGCGCGGTCCGGGATGTAGTGCCTGGCCTTGGCCATGGGGTTTTCTGCTCCTTTGTCGAGGATCGTGAAGTGAGCGCGGCCGGCGCCGCTGCCTACGGAACGACCGAACGGCCGGAAAGGTTCGGTCGGGGTGCGGATTCTGACGGTTGCAGCCCCGAAGCGGACCGGGAAGGCGCCTACGGGTGATCCCGTCCGGCGACCAGCAGACCGGCGAGCGGCCGGCGCCCGAGCCAGTACGACAGGTCGCGCGGATGGGTGATGTCCCAGATCGCGAGGTCCGCCCGCTTGCCCGGTTCGAGGGTCCCGCGGTCGTGCTGGAGCCCGAGCGCCCGGGCGGCATGCCGCGTCGTCCCGGCGAGACACTCCTCGGGCGTCAGTCCGAAGAGGCGCGACGCCAGCGCCATCGCTTCCCGGAGCGAGCCCAGCGGCGAGGTTCCCGGGTTGCAGTCGGTCGCAACGGCGACGGGCGCCCCGTGCCAGCGCAGGGCCGCGGTGAGCGGGCGGCGGTCTTCGCCGAGCGTCAGGAACGCGCCGGGCAGCAGCACCGCCACCGTTCCCGCCCGCGCGAGCGCTTCGATGCCCGCCTCCGGGGTGTATTCGAGATGGTCGGCGGAGAGCGCTCCGAAGCGGGCGGCGAGCGCCGCACCGCCGCCGTCGGTCCGTTGATCGGCGTGCAGCTTGACCGGCAGGCCCAGTTCCCGGGCGCGCTCGAAGAGCCTGGCGAGCTGTGCGGCGCTGAAGGCGACCCGCTCGCAGAAGGCGTCCACCGCATCCGCCAGGCCGCGGCGCGCCGCTTCCGGCAGCAGCTCGTCCGCGACGAACGCCAGGTAGTCGTCGGGCCGGTCCCGAAACTCGGGCGGCGCCGCGTGCGCGGCAAGGAGCGTGGTCGGGACCGTCAGCCCCGAGGACCGGCCCAGCCGGCGGGCCACCTCCAGCATCCGGATCTCGGTGTCCCGGTCCAGGCCGTACCCGGACTTGATCTCGACGGTCGCGGTCCCCTCGGCGGCCATCGCCTCCAGGCGTCCCAGCGCGCCTTCGTAGAGCTCGTCCGCGGACGCCGCCCGGGTGGCGCGCACCGTGGCCATGATGCCTCCGCCCTCCGCGGCCAGCTCCTCGTAGCTCGCCCCACCGAGGCGCGCCTCGAACTCGCCCCCGCGGTCACCGCCGAAGACGAGGTGGGTGTGACAGTCGATCAGGGCCGGGGTGATCCAGCGCCCCTCGAGAGCCCGGGTTTCCCCGGCCTCATGGGGAGGAAGCTCGGATACCGGCCCGACCCAGGCGATCCTGCCGCCCCGAATCGCGAGCGCCCCGTCCGCGACGGCGCCGTAGGGGGCCGGGTCCCCGCCGCGCATGGTGGCGATCCGGGCATCGGTGAGGAGCAGGTCCCAGCGGTCCATGGTCTTCGTCCGACGATACCGTGTGCCAAGCTTCGGGAACGGTGATGCATCAGATCCTGGCGCGACGCGCGCTGCTCCGGACCGGGTGGGCGGACGACGTGGTACTCACCGTCCGCAACGGCGAAATCTCGCGGGTCCTGGTGGGCGTGGCGCCGGGTTCGCCGGTGGACCTGGTTGCCGGGATCGTGATCCCCGGCCTGACCAACGCCCACAGCCACGCGTTCCAGCGGGCGCTGGCCGGAAGGACCGAATACCGCTCCGGCGCCGAGCGCGACTCGTTCTGGACCTGGCGCGAGCGGATGTACGAGCTCACCGCCCGACTCGGTCCCGGGAGCCTCACCGCGATCGCCCGCCAGGCCTACGCCGAGATGCTCGCGGCCGGCTACACGTCGGTCGTCGAGTTCCACTACCTGTTCCGGGACCGCGCGGGCAGGGAGGACGCGGGCGCGATGTTCGGGGCGCTCGCCCGGGCCGCCCGGGACAGCGGGATCCGGCTGACCTACGTTCCGGTGCTCTACGAACGCGCCGGGTTTGACGGTTCCGCTCCCGAGGCGCGGCAGCGGCGGTTCGCGCTGGACCTGGAGAGCTTTCTCGCCCATCACGAGCGGGCCACGAGCGACGCCTCCGGGCTCGTCACCGTCGGGATCGGCGTCCACAGCCTGCGCGCGGTGAGCGAGGCGTCGCTGCGGGTGGTCGCGGCGCACGCGGCCGCCACCGGGAGCCCGCTGCACCTGCACATCGCGGAGCAGCGCCGGGAGGTCGTGGACTGCCTGACCGTCCACGGGCGGCGCCCGGTCCAGCGGCTGCTCGACCGCTTCGACGTGGACGAGGGGTGGTGCCTGGTCCACGCCACCCACCTCTACGAGGACGAATCGCGGGATCTCGCACGCTCCGGAGCCGTCGTCTGCCTCTGCCCCAGCACCGAGGGGAACCTGGGGGACGGCCTGTTCCCGCTGGAGACCTTTCTCCGGCAGGGCGGCCGGATCGCCATCGGCTCCGACAGCCACGTGACCATCAACCCCTTCGAGGAACTCCGCTGGCTGGAGTACGGACAACGCCTCGCCTCAGAATCACGGAACATCGCCTCCTTCGAGCAGCCGCACGTGGGGCAGGAGCTCTTCGAACGGGTGCTCGCGGGCGGCGCCCAGGCCGCCGGACAGCATGAATTCGGCCTCGCGGCCGGGGCGCCCGCCGACCTCGTGGTGCTGGATCCGGAGGACCCGATGCTGGTCGGCCACGACGCCGCGACCCTGCTGGATGCACTGCTATTCTCGGGGTATCGGGTACCGATCGAGAGAGTCATGGTCCACGGCGAATGGAAGGTGGCAGGCGGCGAACATGGGGACCGCGCCGGGACAGCAAGGGATTTCGCGGCGGCCCTGGCCCGCCTCGGCGCAGCGGACTGAGGGAATCGGCATGAAGACCGCCCCGGCCACGGCCATCAAGGCCCCGACCGGCCTCCTCCTGTCCGCGAAGAGCTGGCTCACCGAAGCGCCGCTGCGCATGCTGATGAACAACCTCGATCCCGAAGTCGCGGAGCGGCCCGAGGATCTGGTGGTCTATGGAGGAATCGGGAAGGCCGCCCGGAACTGGGAGGCCTACGAAGCGATCGTCAAGGCGCTCCGCGAACTCGAAGCCGACGAAACGCTGGTCGTCCAGTCCGGCAAGCCGGCCGGCGTCTTCCGGACCCACCGCGACGCGCCCCGGGTGCTGATCGCCAACTCGAATCTCGTTCCTGCCTGGGCGAACTGGGAGCACTTCCGGGAGCTCGACCGCAAGGGGCTGATGATGTTCGGGCAGATGACCGCGGGATCGTGGATCTACATCGGCAGCCAGGGCATCGTGCAGGGCACCTACGAGACCTTCGTGGAGATGGGCCGGCAGCACTACGGCGGGGACCTGACCGGGCGCTGGATCCTGACCGCCGGGCTCGGCGGCATGGGCGGCGCCCAGCCGCTCGCGGCGAAGATGGCGGGCGCCTCCCTCCTCGCGATCGAGTGTCAGGCTGACCGGATCGAGAGACGACTCGCGTCGGGGTACCTCGACACCCGCGCCGAAACGATCGACGAGGCGCTTTCGCTGATCCGGGGGGCGGTCGGCGCCCGCACCCCGCTGACCGTCGGGCTCCTCGGGAACGCCGCGGAAGTCCTCCCGGAACTGCTCCGGCGCGGGGTCCGTCCCGACGCCCTGACCGACCAGACTTCGGCACATGATCCCGCAAACGGCTACCTGCCCGCCGGCTGGACCGTCGAGGAGTGGCGCGCGCGGCGGGAGACCGAACCCGACGTGGTCGCGGCCGCCGCCGTCCGTTCCATCGCCGACCATGTCCGCGCCATGCTGGGTTTCCACGATGCCGACGTACCCACCTTCGACTACGGCAACAACATCCGGCAGGAAGCGCTCGGCGGCGGCGTGGAACGCGCGTTCGATTTCCCCGGCTTCGTGCCCGCCTACGTGCGGCCCCTCTTCTGCCGCGGGATCGGGCCGTTCCGCTGGGCCGCGCTTTCCGGAAACCCCGAGGACATCTACCGAACCGACGCCAAGGTCAAAGAGCTGATCCCGGACGATCCCCACCTTCACAACTGGCTGGATTCGGCGCGGGAGAACATCCGGTTCCAGGGACTCCCGGCGCGCATCTGCTGGGTGGGGCTCGGCCAGCGCCACCGGCTGGGACTCGCGTTCAACGAGATGGTCCGGAGCGGCGAACTCGAAGCCCCGATCGTCATCGGCCGCGATCATCTCGACAGCGGCTCGGTAGCGAGCCCGAACCGCGAAACCGAAGCCATGCGCGACGGGTCCGACGCGGTCTCGGACTGGGCGTTCCTGAACGCCCTTCTCAACACCGCGAGCGGGGCGACCTGGGTCTCCGTCCACCACGGGGGCGGCGTCGGGATGGGGTATGCGCAGCACGCCGGGTTCGTGATCGTCTGCGACGGCGCCGAGGAGGCCGACCGCCGCATCGAGAGGGTGCTCTGGAACGACCCGGCTACGGGAGTGATGCGCCACGCCGACGCCGGCTACGGGGAGGCGATCGCCTGCGCCCGCGAGCATCGGCTGAACCTGCCCATGGTCCCGGGCGTCAAGACTCCATGAGGATCGAGATCGGGGCGGCGCCGGTCCCGCTGGCGACCCTGCGGGCGGCCTGGCTGGACCGGGTCACGGTCGAACTCACCCCGGATGCCGAGCGGCGGGGCGCCCCCGCCGCCGGGACGGCACCTCCGGCGAGCCGCGGCGGGCGGCCGCCGCCGCGGGCACGATCGACCGGGCGATCGCGGCCGGCGGGCCCGTCTACGGGGTCAACACCGGATGCGGGCATCTGGTCCACGTGCGGATCGGTGAACCCGAACTCCGGAAGCTCCAGGAGAACATCGTCCGCTCGCACGCGGCGGGGGTGGGCGAAGACCTCGGGGACGAGGTCGTCCGCCTGGTGATCCTGATGAAGCTGATGGCGCTCGCCCGCGGTCATTCGGGGGTGCGTCTCGAACTGGTCGAGACGCTCGCCGCACTGCTCGAGCACGGCGTCTGTCCGCGGATTCCGGCCAAGGGCTCGGCCGGGGCATCGGGCGACCTCGCGCCGCTCGCCCATCTCGCCGGGGTGCTGATCGGCGAGAGCGAGGCCCGGGTCGGGACGGAGTTGCTTTCCGGTGACGAGGCCCTTCGCCGCATCGGGCTCGAACCGATGCGGCTCGCGCCCAAGGAGGGACTGGCGCTCCTGAACGGGACCCAGGTCTCGACCGCGCTGGCGCTGGCCGCCGCGTTCCGGGCGGAAAACGTCCTCGCGGCGGCGCTGGTCGCGGGCGCGATCTCCACCGACGCCATCAAGGGCAGCGACGTCCCGTTCGACCCGCGTATCCACGAGCTCCGCGGCCACCACGGGCAGATCGCCGTCGCCGGCGTGTTGCGGGACCTGATGCACGGCAGCGAGATCCGCGCCTCGCACCTCGACTGCGACCGGGTGCAGGACCCCTACTCGGTCCGGTGCCAGCCTCAGGTGATGGGAGCCTGCCTCGACAACCTGCGCCATGCCGCGGCGCTTCTCGAAACGGAGGCGAACGCGGTCACCGACAACCCGCTGGTGTTTCCCGACTCGGGAGAGGTGCTGTCCGGCGGCAACTTCCATGCGGAACCCGTGGCCTTCGCCGCGGACATCCTGGCGCTGGCCGTCGCCGAGATCGGATCGCTCTCCGAGCGGCGGACGGCCCTGCTCGTGGATCCCCACCTGAGCCGGCTCCCGGCATTTCTGGTCCACGACAGCGGCCTGAACAGCGGCTTCATGATGGCCGGGATCACCGCCGCCGCCCTTACTTCGGAGAACAAGGGGCTCGCCCATCCGGCGAGCGTGGACAGCATTCCGACATCGGCGAACCAGGAAGACCACGTGAGCATGGCGACCCACGGGGCCCGGAGGCTCCACGACATGCTGGACAACCTCGAGCACATCGTCGCGATCGAGCTGCTGGCGGCGGTACAGGGAATCGAGTTCCACCGCCCCGCCAGAAGTTCCGGAGCACTCGAAGAGGCGATCTCGGCGGTGCGGAGGATCTCGCCGCCCTACACCGAGGATCGCTCCCTCGCCGGCGAAATCAACGGCGTCGCCACGCTGATCGCCACGGGCGGCTTCCGGGACTATGCCGCCGCGGTACTCGTGAGCAGCCTGTAAACCAGGTCACGCGGCGTTCGAGCGGCGATCCATCCCGGCTGATCGCGCCGCTTTGCGTCGCTCATCGTTGCGCTTCGGTCGAAATACACTCGGTATTCCTCCCTCGCGCGCCGCCCCCACCGGGAGGACTGGGTCAGCCGGGCGTCTCGCCGCTCTCGGCGCTCACGTCACCTTGTCCACAGACCGCTAGCCCGGATTTCTCATACTCACGGCCCGGGGCGGACCGCAATGGGTCGTAACCCACTCTGTCGCGGTGGTTTCTCCACCAGG
>MPMW01000067.1 GCA_002238705.1 Acidobacteria bacterium bin61
TCCGGGTCGAAGTCGCCGTCCGCCAGCCGGTTCACGTTGTTCAGGATGTTCCGGTTGAACGCGGCGTTCAGCCCGCCCGGGTCGTTGTAGGCGCGGTCGAGGATGGCCTTGTCCTTCTTCCGGTCCACCCCGAGCAGGAGGCGGGATCCGGGCCCGGCGGCGCGCGCGAGCCGCGCGAGGAACGCCGACGCCTCTCCCGGCTCGAAGTTCCCGAGCGACGAACCCGCGTAGAAGACCGTGATCCCGCCGTGGTCGAAATCGAACGCCGGGAAGGCGAAGTCGTCCGAGAAGTCCGCGGCCACCGGGATCACCCGCAGGTCCGGGAAGTCTCGCCGGACCGAGGCCGCCTGGCCGGCGAGCATCTCCCCGGCGATGTCCACCGGCGCGTAGGCGGCGGGAGTTTCCAGTCCGCCCAACACGATGCGCGCCTTGCGGGCGCTGCCGGCCGCGATCTCGGCAAGCACTGCCCGCGGCCCGATCCGCGCGGCGATTTCCTCCAGGTTGCCCTCCAGGATCCCTATCTCGGTCGCGGTCAGGTAGTACTCGGGCGTCCGGGTGATCCGCTCGAAGAGATCGGATCCCACGCGGTCGTAGAAGTACTTGGGGGAGATGGAGGGCGGATCGCTCAGCAACCCCTTCCGGATCTCCGCCCGGGCGGCCTTCCGGGTGACCGCGAAGTCAGCCATCGGCAGGGTGGCCGAGTGACTTCACGCTGGCGTGACGACTGGCCATCAGCGCTGGTTTCGCGCTCCCGCGCGATGCCGGCCAGAGGCCGGCGCTCCGAGCCGTACAGCGCTTCCGCCCGGTTCGTGGTCCTCCATTTCGAGTGGCCGCACTACCCGTCGCGGGCGATCCGGATTCCCGTCGCCTGCCAGCGCGCGTCGGGCCGGAGGACGTGGCGATAGCTGGCGCGGATGTGGGAGGCCGGGGTGAAGCAGGACCCGCCGCGGAGCACCATCCGCCCGGACATGGACTTGCCGCTCGACTGGCCGAACCGGCCCGAGGGGCGGAACCCGGGGTAGGGGAGATAGGCGCTCGCGGTCCACTCCCAGGCGTCCCCGAAGAGCTGCACGGGACCGGAAGCCCCACGATACGCCGCGGCCGGAGTGGGCTCGGGCCGCAGGTCACCGTTTTCGAGGAACGTCCCGGCGACCGGCTCGTCGGCCGCCGCCGACTCCCACTCGAATTCGGTGGGCAGCCGCGCCTCCCGCCAGCGCGCGAAGGCGTCGGCTTCGAAATGGCTCACGTGGGTGACCGGCGCTTCCGGCGCCAGCGAAACCAGCCCGCCGAGGGTGAACTCGGCGAATCCGTCGCCCTCACGCACCCAGTGGAGCGGGGCTTCCCAGCCGCCCGCGAGCCGCGCCTCCCACCCGTCCGAAAGCCACAGCGAACGCTCGCGGTAGCCGCCCTCCTCCATGAACTCGAGGTATTCGCCGTTCGTGATCAGCCGCGAGCCGAACTGGAAGGGAGCGATCCGCCGTTCGTGGCGGGGCCGCTCGTTGTCATACGCGAACCCGGTCCCCGGACACCCGATGGGCAGCGTTCCCCCGGCGAACGAAACGAACCGTAGCGGCGGGGGGACGGCGCCTCCCCGCGGCCCGCCGGAGGCCTCCCGATAAGCGGGATAGAGCGGATTCCGCGAGAACAGGTGCTTCAGGTCGGCGAGCAGCCGCTCCTGGTGCTGCTGTTCGTGATGCAGCCCGAGCTCGACCAGCTCCCGGACCTCGCCCGGAAGCTCCCCGGCAAGCAGTTCCGACATCGCGTCGTCCACCCGCCGCCGGTAGTCGAAGACCTCGGCCACCGTCGGCCGCGTCAGCGCTCCCCGGTCTCGACTGACCACTCGGGGATGGGGGATACCGGCGTCCGACACCCCGAAGATCGCCTGGTACTCGGGGCGGGACGGGGAAAAGCCCGTCTGCTCTGCGCCCGGGACGTCCGGCGCAACCAGGACGCCAGACGCCGTCAGCACGAATGTCTCGAAGTACCAGGAGGTGTGACCCAGGTGCCACTTCGCCGGCCTGGCGTCCGGCATGGACTGCGCGACGTAGTCCTCGATCGCGAGGGGCACCGCCAGCTCGGTCGTCTGCCGCCGGACCCGAAAAAACGCCTCTCGAAGTTCGGCCGCCGGTTGTCCTCCGGTCATCCGGAAGCGGCGGCGTCCGCTGCCGGCGCCACCCGCACTCCGTCGTCGACGCTGTCTCCCGGATACACGACGACCTGATCGCCGACCTCGAGGCCGCCGAGAACCTGTGCCTCCTGGCGGTTGCGCTCGCCGATCTCGACCGTCCGTTCGCTCGCCATGCCGTCCATCACGGCGAATACGGCCCAGTTCTCTCCCCGGCGGAAGAGCGCCCCGACGGGCACCTTCACCTGATCTTCCGCTTCCCAGACCACGACCCGGGTCTCCACCCGGTAGGCGTCACCGAGGCTGGACCGTGTTTCATAGGGCTCTTCGAGTTCCATGACCACGTTCACGCGCTGCTCCTCGACGCCGAGCGCCGAGATCTTGGTGAACCCCGAGGGCTCGACCCGCAGCACCAGGCCGCGCAGCGGACGGTTGCCGCCCCAGCGGTCGATGAGGGCCGTCTGGCCAGCCTGCATCCGCACCGCATCGTTCGAGAGGTAGTCGGTCACGACTTCGAGTTCGCGCGGGTCCCCGACTTCGAGCAGCGGCTCCCCCGCGGGCACCACCGCCTCGCTCTCCCGGAGGCGCCGCAACACCACGCCGTCCACGGGCGAGAAGATCTGGATCGCCTCCGGATTGCCGGTCCCGGCGTCGCTGGCGCGGAACCGGAACCGCTGCAGCCGGGCCCGGGCCACCGCCAGGTTGCCCCGAGCATCGCGCACCGCGAACTCCGCGGCCTCCAGCGCGTCCTGGCGCGTATCCAGTTCGAGCTGCGCGATCTCGAGCTGCTCTTCCGAGGTGACCCCTTCTTCCTGTAGACGCCGCAGCCGGTTCAGGGTGGACTCGGCAAAGGCGCGCTCCTGCACCGCCTGCTCGTGGAGCGCCTCGGCCTGGCCCACCATGGCTTCGGCGGCCTCGACCGCGGCCCGGGCTTCGGCCCGCTGGCGGGGGTCGAGCGGCAACGGCGACGCTGGCAGGAAGGTGGCGAGGACGCTTTCGCTGGCCAGCACCGGATCGCCGGGCTCCAGTTCGATGCGGAGGACCCGCCCGGCCACCGGCGCCGAGATCTCGAAGCGGTCCCGGACCCGGGTCTCTCCTTCTTCGTCGAGCGTCACCGAGAGCGTCCCGCGAACCACCGAGGCGATGTCCACGGGGATCGGGCGGGGACGCGAGCCGAGGGCGATCAGCGCGATCAGCGCCGCGAGGCTTACGGCCCAGAGAATGAGTCGCCGTCGTTTCTTCATGTCGCTCCCTATTCGCGGGTCTTGAGAACTTCCACGAGATCGAGCCGGTTCAATTTACGGCGAACCACGAGCGCCGAGAGCCCCATGGCGACGGCGATCGCCACGGAGGCCGAGGCGAAGGTGCCCGGTTCGGCGACCAGCGGCATCCGGAACAGCTCGGTCTCATAGGCGGCCACCATACCCGCGAGCATGGAATATCCGAGCGCGAGCCCCACCGGAATCGCCGCCGCCGTCAGGATGGCGAGTTCGCCGAAGAGCACGACGCCGATCTCCTTGCGGGTAAAGCCCATGACGCGCATGCTGGCGAGTTCCCGGCTCCGCTCCGAGAGGGAGATGCGGGCCGTGTTGTAGATCACCCCGAACGCGATCGCCATCGCGAAGAGCAGGTTGATCGCCAACTGCGTGTTCACGTTCTCGGCCACGAAGGTCTCGAAGCTCTCCAGCATGGCGTGCTGGAGCGCGACGCCCGCCACCACCGGCATCCCCTTGAGGGCGGCGTAGACCGACTCGCGCGCCGCCGGGTCGATCCCGAGCGCTGCGCCGCTCATGGTCGCCGTGTCGCTGAGGAAACGCTGCAGCGCGTCGGGTTCCAGGTAGGCGGAGACGCCCATCAGGTCGTCCACGGTGGCGCTCACCACCATGTCCTGCTCGGGCCGGGTCCCCTGGAGCGCCTCCACCCGCAGCGTTTCCCCGGGTTCGACACCGAGCACGTCGGCCAGCTTCCGCGAAAGGATCAGCCCCGCCCGGTCGAGTTGCACCGGCTGGTAGTCCGCCCCCACCACCCGCTGCAGCCGGGCGTCGGGCTGGAGGGCCTGGATCCCGACCTGGCGGTTCCGGTTTCCGTTCC
Source organism: Acidobacteria bacterium bin61 (assembly GCA_002238705.1). Taxonomy (GTDB): domain Bacteria; phylum Acidobacteriota; class Vicinamibacteria; order Marinacidobacterales; family Marinacidobacteraceae; genus Marinacidobacterium. The sequence continues at coordinate 4,217 of MPMW01000067.1, forward strand.
TCAGACGCGCCGACATCCCGTTCAGGGGTTCCACCTCGGTGACCCCGGGTACCGAGGCCAACTCGTAGAAGGCGGCGCGGCCCTCCGGTTCGAAGAAGGTCACCGTCACGTCCTGGCGCTGGACCACGTTGAATTGGAGCTGCATCAACTCTTCGAGCGAGTCCATGGCGGCGCTCGCCATCACCATGATGGCGGCCGAGAACGCGATGCCGACCACCGACATCGCGGCGCGCGCCGGACGGCGGGACAGGTTGCGGAGGACCATGCGGAGGGGCTGGGTCAGCCACCGCCGGAGGCCCAGCCGTTCCAGCAGCGAAACGCGGAAGGTGTCCGGCAGGGCGGGGCGCATCGCCTCCGCCGGCGGCAGCTTCACCACGCTCTTCACCGCGGCGTAGGCGCCCAGCACCGACGCCGCGCCGCAGGCCAACAGGGCGGCGAGGATGTGCCCCCAGCTCCAACGCATGATCAGGTCCGGGAAGCGGAAGTACTCCATGTAGAGACTGAGCATCCCGGCGCTCATCAGCGCCCCCAGCGCGATCCCGAGCACGCCCCCCAGCACGGACACGACGACCGCCCACTGGACGTAGTGCAGCCCGAGGCGGAGGTTCGAATAACCGATCGCCTTGAGCACCGCGATCTGCTCCCGCTGGACCGCGACCAGCCGCCGGAGCACCACGTTCAGGAGGAACGCCGCGATTCCCAGGAAGATCATGGGCATCAGGAGCGCCATGCCGCGGAGCCCCGTCAACTCGTTCTGGAGGTACCAGTGGGAGATCTGCTGGGCGCGGGGGATGGCGCCGAGGCCGCCGTAGGGCTCGAGCAGGGTGTCCAGTTCGGCGATGGCGGGCTGGGCGGAGGCGCCCTCGGCGAGCGACAGCGAAATGTCGTTGAAGCCTCCCTCCATGTCGAAGGCGGTCGCGAGGTGCCGGCGCGCCATCCAGAAGACCCCGAACCGTTTCGGGTCCGGCAGCAGGTCGCCGCCGGCGATCGCGTAGACGTACTCCGGCGAGAGGACGGTCCCGACGATCTCGAGCTGCTGCTGCCGGCCGTTGATGACAGCGAAGACCGGGTCGCCGAGTTCGAGCCCGTGCCCCTGAGCGAAGCGTTCGTTGACGAGCGCCTCCTCGGCCCGCCCGGGATCGGGCCAGCGGCCGCTTCGCAGCGTCACGTCGTTGAGGATCGGGCGGCCGCTGTCCGGAAGCGAGATGAGGCGGCCGTTGACGGGCTCGGTGCTGCCTGGCACGTCGAGCGTGACGCCGGCGACGACCCGGGTGTCCACCCGGTCCACTCCCGGCAGTTCGTCGAGGCTCGCGGCGACCCACCGCGGGACCCGCTTGGCGTTCGCGAAGACATCGCCGAACTCGTTCCTGGCGTAGTAGCGGTCGCGGGTCGTCTCCAGCGAGTCGAAGCAGATGAGCGACGCGATGAGCAGCGCGATCCCCGACGCCACGACCACCGCGATCGCGAGCCCCATCGAGCGGACCCGCCAGAGGTCGCGGAGCAGCTTGCGGTCGAGCGCGCGGATCACGGCGTCTTCACCACTCGATCGTCGAGGCGGCGGCCCGCGTCTCGTTGGCGTGCTGCCGGGAGATGCGCCCGTCGGCCAGGGAAACGACCCGGTCGGCGATGGTGGCGATCGCGGCGTTGTGGGTGATGATCGCGGTGGTGGCGCCGTACTCGTTGTTCACCCGTTCGAGCGCTTCGAGCACCTGGATGCCGGTGGTGATGTCGAGCGCCCCGGTCGGCTCGTCGCAGAGCAGGATGTCGGGCCGCTTGGCGATGGCGCGGGCGATGGCGACCCGCTGCTGTTCGCCGCCGGACATCTGCGAGGGGAAGTGGCTGCTGCGGTCGGCGAGTCCCACGATGTCGAGGGCCTCCTGCGCGGGGAGCGGGTCCTCGGAGATCTCCGTCACCAGTTCCACGTTCTCCCTGGCAGTGAGCGAGGGGATGAGGTTGTAGAACTGGAACACGAAGCCCACTCGGCGCCGCCGGTACTGGGTCAGCTCCCCTTCGTCCGCCCGGGTCAGATCCTGCCCCCGGTAAAACACCTGTCCCGAGGTCGGGACGTCGAGCCCCCCGAGGATGTTCAGGAGGGTGGACTTGCCGCTCCCGGAGGGCCCGAGCAGGACGGTGAACCCGCCGATTTCGAGGTCCACGCTCACCCCGCGGAGCGCGTGCACCTCGACCTCGCCCATCTGGTAGACCTTGGTGACGTCCCGCATGGAGACTGCCAGGGCGCCTTCCTGCGGTGTGGCGGCTCCGTTGCTGCTCTCGTTCATTTCCGTGTTCTCTTTTTCACGGATGACTACGTTGCGCAGCCTACCCTGTTCCGTCGATTGGGAGTCCGGCAGCCAGCTTGGAACGCCGCCACAAGCACCGGCCCCCGAGCCGGCATCGTGCCGGTTACTGTGCAAATGCGAGTTGGCTGAAGTAGCAGATTTCTGACCGAGCAGGACGGCAGAAGCAGCCTGGAACGCCGGGTTCCCGAGCTACGAGGAATGGATGCCGGCTGGCGCCGTCTTCCATCCCTCGTGCTCAAGGGGTCTCCGCAGAGCTATCGCTCTGCTCCGGAAACAGCCGGCACCGCGGCCGCAGGCCGCGAAAACCACTGCTCCCCACGCACCGCTATAGCGGTAACTCCTCGGAGCGCCGGCCTCTGGCCGGCATCGCGGCCCGAGAGGGCCGCGAAACTGCCCAGGCTGATGACGGCGGAGGGAACCGGCTCGCGAATCCCGTTCGTGCCCCGCGGAACTCAGCCGCGGAACAGGAAACCGAAAACCACGGTCAGCAGCGTGACCAATGCCCACAACGCCCCGGATAAGCCGCAGCTCCCACCGGATGCCGTCCAGCTTGACGTCCACGATCTCGTTCGTCCGGCGGATCGCTGCGGACGGGGTGTCTCGTGCGCCCCCGTTCGGCGATCTGCCGCCAGTGGCCGGGCGCAATGGTTCGCGAAGTGGTCTAAGATATATATCGACTGATATCTTTTTGATGTTTGTTCGATACTAGTTTCGACACTTTCTGGAGACATTGCCATGGGAAAGACTGAACAGATGCACATCCGAGTGGAACCGGAACTGAAGGCGAACGCGGAGGCTGTATTGAGCCAGCTTGGTGTGAGGCCGACGGAATTTGTTCGCATGGCGCTACGGCAGGTCGTCCTTCAGCGAGGGCTTCCGTTCGCGGTGCGCATCCCGAACGCCGAAACCATCGCGGCACTGAACGAGCCTACGCACGACCTCAAGCAGTTCGGGTCGGTGGACGATCTGTTCGCGGACATCGAGGCCCGTAGAGATCCGAGAACAACGGAAGAAGGAACGGAATGACGGAACCGCCGGCAACGGCCCCGCAGCGGAAGAGAGTCTCACGAGTCACCCGCTTTGACCGGGACGTCCGCCGGCTTGCGAAGCGAGGCTGGGAGATCGGAAAACTCCGCTCTCTCGTGAAGAGCCTCGCTGCTGGCGAACGCCTACCTCGGATTGCTCGGCCGCACAAGCTGGCCGGCCAGGAGCGGGACCTATGGGAAGCGCACGTGGGACCGGACTGGCTCCTGATCTACGAAATCTCGGACGAGTGCATCATCTTGCGTCGAACCGGAACGCACTCGGACCTCTTTCGGTGAGCGCAGTTGGAGCGCGCCGGTTCTGACTTTGGGAGCCAACCGGGTGATTGCCTGTCGGCGCGACGGCTTCGGGTGGTTTATCGGATTTCGATAAACCCGCTAATCTCGCCATAAGTCAGAGGAAGGAATCTGTGTCTCAAGCGCGCTTTGCGCGCCGCGACATTCCGGGTTGAGCGCGACCTGACGATCAGGAAGCCGTGGCCGGTTCCGTCGCTGGCGCAGCGGCCCCCGCCGCCTCGCCGCTCGCGCGCCACACCCGCCGCAACTTCATCGCCAGGTCGTCGAGCAGCGTGTAGAAGAAAGGCAGGATGACGAGCGTCAGGATCGTTGAGGCGGCGAGTCCGCCAATGACCGTCCGGGCGAGCGGAAAGTAGTAGAGCCCGTCGAGTCCGGTCCGTCCGATCGCCATCGGGAGGAGCGCGAGCATGGTGGCGCCCGCCGTCATCAGGATGGGCCGGAGCCGGTCGCGGCCGCCTTCCAGCAGCGCCTCGGTTCGCTCCATGCCTTCCCGGCGGAGCTTGTTCACGTGGTCGATGAGCACGATCCCGTTCTTCACCACGATGCCCATCAGGATGAGCATCCCGATCTGAGCCATCAGGTTGAAGGGGCTGTCGGTGAGCAACAGGGTCCAGCTTGCGCCCCAGAGGGCGTAGGGGATCGAGATGAGGATCGCGAGCGGGTGGATGAGCGACTCGAACTGGGCGGCCATCACGATGTAGATCAGCAGGAGCGCCAGCAGGTAGTTCACCGCCATGTTCTGGAGGTCGGTGTCCTGCCGGCTGATCCGGTCCCCGAAGGACCACGAATACCCGGCGGGCAACGCCATCGCGTCCAGGTCCTCCTCGATCTCTCCCCGGGTCTCTTCCCATGCCTCGCCCTCGTAGGCGGCGCGGAGCGTGGCGACCGCCTTCCGGTCCGACCGCTGGATCGTCCGGCTCCGTTCGACGATCTCGAAGTCGGCGAGGTCCCCGAGCGAAACCGGAACGCCGCCGTCGGCGATCAGCGTGAAGTTCCGCAGGTCCTCGACCCGCGAGATGTCCTGCTGGGACATCATGAGCAGCACCTCGGCTTCCCGGTCCTCGGTCTGGAAGCGGCGGAGCGGCCGCCCGCCGAGCGAAAAACCGAAGATCTCCGCGAGATCCCGCGGACTGATTCCCAGCCTGGCGGCCTCCTCGGTCCGCGGCCGCACCACGACTTCCCGGCGGGGGTTGTCGCCGGCGTTGCGGAGTTCCGCAACTCCCTCGACCTCCGCGAGGCGCTTCTCGGCCTCCCGGGCGAAGGCGGCGAGCCGTTCGGAGGCCTCGCCGTAGAGCCGGACCCGGAAGCACATGCTGTCCCCGCCGGTCTCCTGATCGTCGTCCCCGAAGACGATGCGGGCACCGGGGAGAACGGGCAGCACTTCCCGGATTCGCTCGCGCATTTCCCTGCCTTCGGCGTCGGAGATGTGCTGCTCGCCGAACGAGATCACCGTCTGCGCTTCGTTCTCGGCGAAGTAGCTGTACACCGATTCGAACCCGAGTTCCTCCCGGAGGTCGGCGAGCCGGCGTTCGACCGCCACCACCGCGCCCCGCGCGTCCTCCTTGTAGTGGAAGTCCGAGAACTCGTAGGCGAGAAACACCATGTTCCGGTTGAGCCCGGCGAAGACGGCCGTCGAGAGCCCGAGAAAGAAGGGCAGGATCGCCGTGACCAGGAACGCGGCCGCGATCCCCGCCGTGACCCAGCGGCGCCGCAGGGTGAACCGCAGCGCTCCCTGGTAGAACGCGCCGAGGCGCTCGGTCCAGCGCGGCGCGACCGACGGCTTCCGCGCCAGGATGCGCGAGCTCACCAGCGGGATCAGGGTGAGCGAAATGAAGAGCGAACAGAAGATCGTCAGCGTGATGGCGAGGCCGATCTCCCCGAGCCAGATGGACATCTGGTTCTTCGGCCCCACCACCGTGGGCAGGAAAACCACCGCGGTGGTGACCGTCGAGGCGATCACCGCGCCCGAGACCGCTCTCGCGCCGGTGACGGCCGCCACCCGCGCCGGGATCCCCCGCCCGTGCTCCTTGACGATGGACTCGAGGACCACGATGGCGTCGTCCACCAGCAGTCCGATACCGAGCATCATCCCCATCATCGACAGGACGTTCAGGGAGCGCCCGGCGAAGTAGAGGACGATCCCGGTGGCGATGATGGACATGGGGATCGTCAGGCTGACGATCGAGGTCGTGTCCACCCGCCGCAGGAACAGGAACAGCAGGATGACGGCGAAAAGCGCCCCCAGCAGGCCCTCGGTGCGGATGCCGGCGAGGCCCGAGGTGATCTGGGCGGCCTGGTCGTCCCAGACGAACAGGTTGATGCCGGCGAGCGCCGGGTCGGCGGCGATCTCCGTTTCGATGAGTTCGGTGACCGCGGTCGCCACCTCGACGGTGTTCGCTTCGGCGCTCTTGTACACCGTCAGCGCGATCGCGGTCTCGTCGTTCAGGTGCCGCCCGAACGGGATCGGCGGCTCCTGGTAGGTCACGTCGGCGACGTCCCCGACCCGGATCCCCCGGTCGTTCAGCGGCAGGCTGCCGATCTCGTCGATTGCGGAGAGCGCCCCGAACCCGCGCACCGGCGTCACCTCGCCGTCCGTCCGGATGCGTCCGAGCGACACGTTGCGGTTCATGTTGGAGACGCGGTCCGAGATCTCGCCGAGGTCCATCCGATGCGCCGCGAGCCGGTCGAGGCGCAGGTTGATCCGCACCTCGCGCGGTTCCACGCCGTTGAGGTCCACCCGCGCGACCCCGGGGACGCGCCGGATCGGGTCGGCGATCCGCCGTTCGAGGCGGTCGTAGCCGGCCGAGAGGTCCATCCCGGGCGCGGAAATCCGCGCCTCGACGATAGGGATCTGGGTGGTGGAGAAGGTGTTGACGTATATCTCCCGCACGTCATCCGGGAGATCCGGGCGCGCGTCCTCCACAGCTTCGAAGACCTTGGCGCGGGCCACGTCGACTGTTTCGCCCCAGGTGAACTCGAGCTGCAGGTCGGCGCTGTCGGCGGTGGCGTTCGAACGGATCCGGCGGGCGCCCGGGATCGTCGCGAGCGCCTCTTCGAGCGGCTGGACAATCTCGCGCTCGATCTGGCGGGGGCTCGCGTTCGGGTAGGGGACGGTCACGAAGACGCCGGGAAAGTCCACGTCGGGGAGGAAGGCCAGCGGAATCCGGGTGAACGAGATGCCGCCCAGCACCAGCAGGCTGAGCAGCACCATCGCGGTGGTGACGGGGCGGTTCACCGCCAGCTTGGGAAGACTCATGCCGTCGCCTCCGGTGTGAACTTCTTCCGGTCGAACACCGAGTACGCCGTCGGGATCACCACCAGTGTCAGCAGCGTGGAAACGAGCAGCCCGCCGATGACGGTGATCGCCATCGGGCCCCGGATCTCGGCGCCTTCACCGAGTCCGATCGCCATCGGGGTGAGCCCCAGGATGGTGGTGAGGGTGGTCATCAGGATCGGCCGGAGCCGGATCTGCCCGGCCTTGACGATCGCCTCCGCCTTCGCCATGCCTTCCCGGCGGAGGCGATTGATGCAGTCCACCAGCACGATGGCGTTCTTGACCACGATCCCGGCCAGCATGACGACCCCGATGAGCACGATGACGCTCAGCGTGGACCCGGAAAGGAGCAGCGCCCACACCACCCCGATGGCCGCCAGCGGGATCGTGAACAGGATGAGGAACGGGTGGAGGAGCGACTCGAACTGGCTCGCCATCACGAAATAGACGAGGAAGATCGCAAGGCCGATGGCGAGCGCCAGGCTCGCGAACGAGCGCTCCATTTCCTCGCGCTGGCCGCCGAAGCGGGTGGAGACGCCGGGGCCGAGCCCGAGTCCGGCGATATTCGTCCCGATGGCTTCGGTAGCTGCCTCCAGATCCGTTCCGTCGAGGTTGCCCGAGATCACCACCGCGGGCCGCTGTCCGACCCGGCGCAGTTCGGCGGGACCCTCGCCGACCTCCGCGTTTCCGAGCGCCCGCAGCGGCACCGGGCGCGCCTCCTCGGCGTGGACGATCAGTTCCGGCACCGCCGCGGTGCGGGAGCGCAGACCTTCGCTCCCGCGCACCACGACGTCGATGCGCCGGTCGCCCTCGTCGAGCCGGGTGGCGACCTCGCCGCGCAGTTTGGAGCGAAGCCCCTCGGAAGCCTGGTCCACGGTGAGCCCCATGCTCGCGAGCCGGTCGGCGGCGAACCGGACCCGGATCTCGGGACTGCCGGCCTCGGCGGTGGAGCGCACGTCGGCGAGCCCCGGAATCTCGGCGACCGCCGCCTGCACCCGGCGGGCGCTCGGCACCAGCAGCGACCGGTCCTCGGAATAGACCTCGACTTCGACCGGCTGGCGGAAGCTGAAGTAGGACGGCCGGCCGAACTCGTAGCGGATCCCGGGCCGTGCGGCGAGGTCCGCGCGGACCTTGTCGATGAGCGCCGCCTCGGCTTCCTTGTCGCCGGGGTTCGCCATCGCCACCTGGACTCGTCCCTGGTGTTCGGCGCGACCCGCACCGCCCGCGAAGCCGCCTCCCGCGGCAGTGCCCGCCTCGGTGGTCACCCGGAGCACCGCCGGGTCCTTGAGGGCGGACTCGGCGACCGCGTCCACCACCGCGTCGGTGGCGGTCACGGCGGACCCCTCGGGGAGGTGGACGTCGAAGTGGAACTCGCCCTGGGAGAGCGACGGGATCAGTTCCACGCCGACGCCGGCCCGGCCCACCGCGAGGGAGCCGGCGAGGAGCCCGGCGGCCAGCGCGAAGACGATCACGGGGTGGCCGAGGGCTGCGCGCAGCACCGGCGGGTAGGCGCGGGCGACGGCGCCTTCCGCCGCGGTAAAGCCCGAAGCGATCGGGCGCAGCGGGTACATCAGCGCCCGCCCGACCTTCCGGAGGCCGGTGCGCAGTCCGCGGAGCGCCTTGACGGTCGTCGTCGCCCGCTGCTTACCGACGTTCCCCGGCGCGATCACCCCCCGGCTCGAGAGCACCGGAATCAGCGCCAGCGAGAAGCCGAGGGAGGCGAGGATGGAGATGGAGACGGTGAGCGCCTGGTCGCGGAAGAGCTGGCCGGCGACCCCTTCCACGAACACGATCGGCAAGAAGACGGCGACGGTGGTCAGGGTCGAAGCCACAACGGGGCCGGCGACCTCCACGGTGCCCTTCACCGCCGCTTCGCGCGCGCCCTCGCCGCCGGCGTGGCGGCGGTGGATCGACTCCAGCACCACGATCGAGTCGTCGAGCAGCATGCCGACCCCGAGCGCCAGCCCGCCGAGCGACATGATGTTCAGCGAGAGCCCCATCTGCTGCATCACGAAGAAGGTGGCGATCACCGAGACCGGAATGGCCATCGCGACCACGGCGGTGCAGCGGCGGTCCCGGAGGAAGAGCGCGATGACCAGGATGGCGAGCAGGCCTCCCTCCCAGGCGTTCCGCACCACCTCGGAGATGGCGCCCTCGATGAACTGGGACTGGTCGAAGAGGACCGCCAGCGAAAGGCCTGCGGGAACCGCGTCCTCCACCGCTTCGAGCCGCGCGCGGACGGCGTCGGCAACCTGGACGGTGTTCGCGTCCCCCTCCTTGAAGATGCGGACCTCGACGCCCTCGGCGCCCCCCTGCCGCAGGATCACCTCCTGGTCCTTGAACCCGGAGCGGACCTCCGCCACGTCGCGGAGCCGCACGAGCCGTCCGTCGGTGTCCTTCACGATTACCGCGCGCATGCGGTCCAGGGTGTCCAGCTCGTTCAGGGTGCGGACCAGGTAGCGGGCCTCGTCTTCGTAGACGCTGCCGCCGGCGAGGTTCACGTTGTTGTCGGCGAGCGCGGTCCGGACCTCCGGGACCGTGATGCCGTAGGCGGCGAGCCGTCCCTCGTCCACGTCCACCTGGATCTCCCGGACCAGACCCCCTTCGATCCGCACGGCGGCGACCCCATCCACCGCGTCGAGGTCCTTCTTGAGGTCCTCTTCGGTCCACTGCCGGATCGCGGAGAGCGCGAGGTCGCCGGAGACGCCGATCCGGAAGATCGCGTCCGATGCCGGGTCGAAGCGCAGCAGCCGCGGCCGTTCGGCGTCTTCGGGAAGGAGGACGCTGTCGAGCTTCTCCCGCACGTCGAGCCCGGCGAAGTCCATGTTGGTGTCCCAGACGAACTCGAGGGTGACTTCGGACGTCCCGGCGCGGGACCGGGACGTGACGCGCCGCAGGCCAGGAACGACCGATGCCGCCTCCTCGATCGGCCGGGTCACCAGCGTTTCCACCTCGATGGGCGCGGCGCCCGGCATCCGGGTCTCGACCGTCAGGGTGGGATACGAGATCTCGGGCAGCAGGTTGACGGGCAGCCGGCCGAGGGCCACGAATCCGAAGACGCAGGCGGCCACGGTGAACATGGCGACGCTCACCGGGCGCCGGATGCAGGCGGCGATCAGGGACTTCACGGGGCGGAAACCGTCCGGGGGATCAGTGGTTCAGGATTTCGACCGAGGTTCCGGGATCAAGGGCGCCGTGGCCGGCGACCACGATCCGCGCTCCCGGTTCGAGCCCGTCCGCGAGTTCGATGAGCGCCCCTTCGGGGCTCTCCATCTCGACCCCCACGGTCACCTCGCGCCGTACGGCCCTGCCTTCCTCGACCACGAAGACGTGGGCCCCGGACTCGCTCTGGATGACGGCCCGCTTGGGCGCGAGCACCGCGTTCTCCCGCCGGCCCGTCTCGATGCTGACCCGGGCGAAGGATCCGGGGCGGACGACCGCGCCCGCCGGCGCGGGCAGCGCCACCGTCACCTTGACCGTGCCGGTGCTGCGATCCACGACGGGGCTGACTTCGCGGATATGGCCCGTGATCCCCGTTCCCGTCGCGTCCGACTCCGGCCGGACCACCGCGGGCTGGCCCGGGACGAGGCCGGCCACGTCCCGCTCCGGTACGTAGAGACGGGCGATCAGGGTGTTGAAGTCGGCGAGGGTCAGCAGGTGTTGCGCCGGCTCCAGGCGCCCGCCCTCGACCAGCAGCACTTCCGTCACCTTGCCGGCGAAGGGGGCGCGGATCTCGGTCCGTTCCAGCTCCAGCCGGGCCGTCTCCAGTTCGGAGGCCGCGAGGTCCCGGTCGAAGCGCGCCTTCTCGTACTCGTACTCGGCCACCAGGTTCTGCTCGAAAGCCCGCTGCTGCCGGGCGTGCTCCGCTTCGGCCCGGGCAAGCCGGAGTTCGGCCTGCTCGAAGGCCAGCCGCCGTTCGCGGGCGTCCACGCGCGCCAGCACCTGGCCGGCCCGGACCGAGTCGCCCTCGCGGGCCCGGACTTCGGTCAGGACGCCGGACGTTTCGGAGAGGACCTCCGCGGTGCGTTCGGCTTCCACCGCGGAGGTGGTGGTGAGGTGCAGGGCGACCGGCCCCAGCCGCGCCTCCGTCACGCTCACCGGGGTCGGCGCCGTTTCCTCGGCGGCGGGTTCGATCTCCCGGGCCTCGCTCACTTCCGTCAGCGAGGGAATGACGAATGCGCCGACCGCGGCGATACCGAGGACCGTGGCGGCAAACAGGGCGATCAGGGGCTTGCGCTTCATGCTCTCTCCTAACGGCAGGGACTCCCTTGGAGTTCCGGCGTTCTTGCAGGGAAATACGCGGC
>MPMW01000068.1 GCA_002238705.1 Acidobacteria bacterium bin61
TCCCCCGGTGGATTCGTGAGCGGGCCGGGCGCGCTGGCCTGGCGACTGGCGGCGGGGACCGGACATGTGCTCCCCGGCGAACCGCAGGACGGACGGAGCCCGGGGGACGCAACGCGCCTGCCGGGCCGAGCCTATGTGATTCTGAGCACCGCCGCCGGGTTCAGGTCGGAGGCGTGGGCTTCGAGCCCGAGCCGCTGCGCCTCCCGGAACTCCTGCCGCGCCGCGTCCAAAACCCTCTCATTGGTGGTGTGCGGCGCGGCCGCCCGTGGACCCCGCGTGCAATCAGTGCCGGATCAGCCGGGCCATCACCGCGTTTCGTCCGTCGGGTCCGCCACCGTCAGGAAAGGAAAGCGGCGAAAGTCGCTGTTCCGGGTGCAGATCCGCGTCAAGCCGTGTTCCCGCATGAGGACGGCGATGTGGACATCGTGCAACACGCTGCCACGCAGATCCGGGACGTCCGCCAGCGTCTGAGCCAACACCGCGGCATGGCGCCAAGTGGCAACGAGAAGATCGAAACCCGGTGACGCAAGGACCGCTTCCAGAAATTCGAACGCCCGATACGCCGTCCATGGCCACGACAGCAGGTTCGGGTGCGTCGTGATCCGCAGGAACTCCATAGCAGACGCTCCACGGAAGGAAGGCCGGAGCGGCGCTCTTGCGGGCGGCTTCGAGTTGCCGCAGGCACGGGTCGTGAAACCGGGAGTCCTGGTTGGCGGCGTCCACCAGAACGTTCGAATCGAAAACGAGCACTTACTTTTCCGGAGTTTCGGCCCGTCCGACGCCGAAGAGCTGCTCGTCCCGTTCCGCGTTCAGCACCTGGTCCAGGGCCTCCCGGTCCGCGATGTTCACCCGGGAGCAGCCACCATGCCAGGAAGGAAGCGGCGGCAACGTCTTGTTGGCGCAGTGATCGTCGGCCTCGGCAAGGACCCTCCGGAGACCGGCCTCCACGAGGGAGGACATTGTCGTCCTGCGACGCGCCGCCTCTTCGCGAACGCGCTGCATGAGAGGGTCCGGAAGGTTCAGGGTCGTTTTCATATGGCGAACCATGTATGTATGGAAACCCGTATACAAACCCGCGAGGCGAGACGGCCCATGCGCTTCGCGGCATACGTATCCCAACGGCCGGGCAGAAACGCGCCGTCCGGCCCCAGCCCGATCCACAGGATCACGGGGAGGACGAAAGAGACGACGGCGACCGTGACGTAGCCCAGCACGGCCGCCCCAGGATTGCGCAGGAGTGTCTTCGTCGTTCTCTTCACCTGCGGCGGGCGGCGCCGTCGGCGCTCCCGGCCTACGCGCCCTCAGAACCCCTTGGCGAGGCCGAGGCGGCGGGGGTCGGTGACCCCGTGGAGCTTGCCCGTCTCGGGGTCGCGCCAGACGATCTGCATCGAGCCGGTGTGCCAGTTGTAGGGGCCGAGATCCTGGATCTTGATGCCGCGGGCCTTGAGGCCCTTGCGCACCTCGTCCGAGATCCGGGACTCGATCGCCAGCACCTGCTCGCCGCCGCGGAAGGCGAAAAAGCGCGGCGCCTCCGCCGCCTGGCCGGGGGTCATGCCGAAGTCGATGATGTTCACCAGCACCTGCGTCACCGGTTGCGGCGGCACGCCCGGCGAACCGAGCGAGAGCCAGGGAAACCCGTCCTTCGCGACGATGGTGCCGGTGCTGTTCGGGCTCACCCGGCGGCCGGGCCCGGTCGTCTGGCCGGGAAAACCGCTGCCGGTCGCCCGCACCCCGTCGAGGAAGATCCCCGGCGCGCCACCGTGGCCGGTGTGGAGCGAGGTGATCCAGTTCCCCTCGGCATCCACGATGACGTTGTGGTTGCTCTCGTCCACCATGGACGGAGCGTCGGCTGACCGGGCGATGCGCACCGGCGCCGGACGCCGGAGCGCGGCGGTGGCGGTGGGCGGCGTCAGGTCCACGCCCGGGACCACCATCGTCGTCCGCACGAATTCCGCGCCGAACTCCGCGTAGTCCTTCGAGAGCCAGACGCCCGTCGGGATCTGGAACGCCATCGGGTCGGTGATGCCGTAGCGCATGTCGGTCTCCACCCGGCCGAGCGTGCGGGTGAGGATCTCCAGCGTGTCCACCGACTCTGCGTAGTGCCCCATGCTCTCGAGATCGAAGTTCTCGAGGATGTTCAGGTTGTAGCCGATCTGTACCCCACCCTTCTTCGGGGTGACTCGCTGAGGACCTCGTAGCCGCGGTAGGTGGAGCGGACCGGATCCGACCAGCGGACCTCGAACGCCCCCATGTCCTCCAGGCTGACGCAGTACCCCTTGGCGCGGGATTTCTCGACGAACTTCTGCCCCCAGGCGCCGGTGTAGAGGTAGTCCGCCCCGTCGGAAGCGATTCCGCGCAGCGTCTTCGCCATCGCCGGCATCTTCCAGAGGTGGCCGACCGGCACGAGGTGGCCGTCCGGCAGGTAGTGCGCCCGCGCCTCGTCGTTTTGCTGGATGAGGTCGCCGGTCTCCCAACTGTTGTAGTTGTTCGCGTACATGAAGGAGGTGACCAGCACCCCTTCCTCGGCGGCGGTGATGGCCGGCTCGAGGTACTCCGTCCACTCCTTGGTACCGAAGCGATCCGCGAGCGCGCCGAGTCCGGCCACCTTGCCGCCGATGGCCACCTGGGAGGGATCGCCCTCGCCGCAGCGGCCCGCGAGCGGCCGCTCCGAGTAGGACTCGAAGACGTAGTAGTTCCCGCTCGACGCCTCGTAGTAGAGCCCGCCCATGGCGCCGAAGAGGCTCACCTGGTGGTAGTCCACGACGTTTTGGAGGAACACCGCGGTCACGAAGGCGTCGATCGCGTTGCCTCCGTTCCGGAGCACCTCGAGCGCGGTCTCGGTGACGATGGGGAGCTGGGTGCTCACCATCACCGACTCGCCGACCGCCTCCTGCTTCGGCCCCTGGTTGTAGAGCGCGTCCCGCGCGTCCCGCGCGTCCGGCCCGTTCTGGCCGGATGCGAGGCCGGCGGTCAGCAGGCAGACGCCTGCCGCAAGGATGACTGGTGAGCGTTTCATGGCCCCTCCTCCGGGGACGGGCTCGGGTTACCGAGCGAGCCCGCCCCGCGTGATGTGACTTACACGATCAGTAGCCCACGACGACGCCGAGGCGCCTCGGATCCGTCGATCCGTGGAGCTTGCCGTCGTCACCGCGCCAGATGATCTGCATCGAGCCGGTGTGCCAGTTGTAGGCGCCGAGATCGGTGATCGCGATCCCGCTCTTCTTCAGGCCCTCGCGGACGGCGTGGGAAATGCGGGATTCGATCTGCACCCCGCGCTCGCCTCCCCGGAATGCCCAGAAACGCGGCGCGGCGGCGGCGTCCTTCGGATGCATGCCGTAGTCGATGATGTTGACCAGCACCTCCGTCACGGGCTGCGGCGGGGAACCCGGGGTTCCCATGGCGAGCCAGGGCTTGCCCTCCTTCGCCACGATGATCCCGGTGATCGGCAGCACCAGGCGCCGTCCCGGGCCCGCGGTGTCGGCGCGCGCGGTGCTCCCGGTCGCCCGCACCCCGTCAATGAAGATGCCCGGCGCTCCGCCGTGCCCGGTGTGGAGCATGGACACCCAGTTGCCGTCCGAGTCCACGATGACGTTGTGGTTGCTCCCCAGATCGGCGGTGTCGGCGCCGCCCGCGCCCGGCGGGAAGAGTGAAGCCGTCATGTCCGGGGTCTCGCTACCCGAGAGATCCACACCGTCCAGCAGCATCGTGCTCTTGACGAAGGTGGCGCCGAGCTTGCCGTATTCGTCCGACAGCCAGAGGTCCGTGGGCATCCGGAAGTTGAGGGGATCCTTGATGACCCAGCGGGTCTCGTCGGAAACGCGGCCGAAGGCGCGGATCATGATCTCGAGCGTCTCGGGAGACTCGCTGTAGTGCCCCATTCCCTTGAGGTCGAAGTTCTCGAGGATCTTGAGGTTGCTGCCCACGATGACGCCACCGGTGTCGGGCGGCGGGGAACCATAGAAGTCGAGGCCGCGGTACGTGAACCTGGTGGGATCGTCCCAGTGGGGCTTGTACTCCGCCATGTCCTGCATGCTGACCGCGAAGCCCTTCGCGTTGGCGGCCTTCACGAACTTCTCGGCCCAGGCCCCGGTGTACATGTAGTCGGCGCCCTCGGAGGCGACCATCTTGAGGTGCTCGGCCATGCGCGGCCGCTTCCAGCGCTCGCCCACCGGCACCAGGTGGCCGTTCGCCATGTAGGCCTCGCGGGCCTCGGGGTTCTTGACCAGGTCCCCCTGCTCCATCAGGTTGTAGTTGATGCCGTACATGAACGAGGTGACGATGGCGCCCTCCTCGGCCGAGGCGATGGCGGGCTGCAGGTAGCTCGACCACTCCATGGTCCCGCTGCCGTAGCGCTCCGCGATCGCTTCGAGGCCGCGTACCACCCCGCCGATGGCGACCTTGGAGACGTCGCCGTGGTCGTGCCGGTCGGCGCGGGGCCGCTCGGACACCGCGTTGAGTGACCAGTACTTGTCGGTCGCGGCGTCGTAGCCGATCACCGACATGGAGCCGAAGTGCGAGACCTGGTGGAAGTCCTGGACGTGCTGCACGAAGACAGCGGTCACCATGGCGTCCACCGCGTTCCCACCGTCCTTCAGCACCTGTAGCGCCGCGTTGCTGACCACCGGCAACTGGGTGGCCACCATGACCGAGTCGCCGCTCACCGTCGGCTTCGGCCCCTGGTTGAGCTGTGGGTCGGGTCCGTTCTGGGCCATCCCGGTGGCCGCGAGAGCGAGTATCCCGGCCGCGGCCAGAAGTTGTTTGGTTGTAGAGCTTCTTCTCATGACGCTCCTCCCTTTTCTCTTGTATGTGGCAGCGCGCTGCCAGCGCTGCCCGCGGCGCGGAGCGCCGGGGGGAGAGGTGTGGGGAGGGGTGTCCCCTCCCCACAAGAAAACGATGGCGCGAATCGCCAAGCGATTCGCGTCATCGACCCGTGGGGAAAGCGCCCCGCCACCTCGAAGACCTGCGGCTTCCGCAAGTCCCCCACGATGGAGTCGATGCGGGGTGCTTTCTTCACGGGTTGGTGTGTTCACTGACCGGCGGCCAATCCAAGCCGCCGGGGGTCGCTGACCCCGTAAAGCTTTCCGTCGTCACCGCGCCAGATGATCTGCATCGAGCCGGTGTGCCAGTTGTAGTTGCCGAGTTCTTCCATCGCGATGCCGCTCCTCGCCATGCCCCGGCGGACTTCGTCCGAGATCCGGGACTCGATCCGCAGGAATCGCCGCTCGGTCTGTCCGTAGAGGAAGGCCCAGAAGCGCGGCGCGTCCGCCGCGTCCTTCGGGTGCATCCCGAAGTCGAGGATGTTCACGAGCACCTCGGTCACCGGCTGCGGCGGGAACCCCGGGGTCCCGAGCGAGAGCCAGGGCTTGCCGTCGCGCATCACGAACACCCCGGTGACCTCGGCCAGGATGCGGCGCCCGGGTCCCATCGTCTCGGCCTTCACGCCGCTGCCGGTGGCGCGGACGCCGTCGATGAAGATCCCCGGGGCGCCGCCGTGCCCGGTGTGGAGCGAGCTGATCCAGTTCCCCTCGGCGTCCACGATCACGTTGTGGTTGCTGCCGAGGGTCATCGAGGATGCGACGTTCGCCCCCGTGGTTTCGAGTTCGACCGCCGCCGTCAGGTCCACCCCCGGCTGCGGCATCGTCTGCCGCACGAATTCGGCGCTCAGCCGCGCGTATTCCCTGGAGTTCCAGAGCTCGTAGGGGTTTCGGTAGGCGGCCGGGTCCTGGATGGACCACTTCATGTCGGACTCCACCTTGCCGAAGCTCCGGACCATGATCTCGAGGGTCTCCGGGGACTCGGCGAAGTGGCCGGTTGCCTTCAGGTCGAACTGCTCCAGCACGTTCAGGTTCTGCCCGACCAGCAGCCCGCCCTTGTTGGGAGGCGGCTCGACCAGGATTTCGTGGCCGCGGTAGGTGAAGCGGGCCGGCTCGAACCAGCGCGTCTCGTATTCGGCTAGGTCTTCCAGGGTGACGCAGAAACCGCTCCGGGTCGCCCGCTCCACGAACTTCTTCGCCCAGTCGCCCTTGTAGAGGTGATCGGCGCCGCTCTCGGCGACCGCACGCAGGGTTCCGGCGAGCGCCGGCATCTTCCAGGTTCCGCCCACCGGAACCAGGTGTCCCTCGGGCATGTAGAAGGCGCGCGCCTCTTCGTTCTCCCGGATCAGGTCCCCGTTCTCCCAGAGGCTGTAGTTGTTCGCGTACTGGAAGTTCGTGACCAGGACGCCCTCTTCCGCGGCAGTGATCGCGGGTTCCAGGTAGCTCGCCCAGGGCCTCGTACCGAAGCGCTCGGCGAGCGATTCGAGCCCGCGGACCGTGCCGCCGATGGCGAGCCGTCCGACCCGCTTCCCTTCCCCGCAGCGGTCGGCCCGCGGCCGCTCCGAAAACGCGTTGAAGGCGTAGGTGGCGCCGGTGGCCGCCTCGAAATAGAGACCGGACATGGCGCCGAAGTGCGAAACCTGGTGGAAGTCCTCGACGTGCTGGAGGAAGACGGCGGTCACGAAGGCGTCCACCGCGTTCCCCCCGTCCTCGAGCACGCGGACCGCCGCCCGCGTGACGTTCGGCAGTTGCGTCGCCACCATGCCGCCGTCCGACGTAGCCACCGCCTTCGGTCCCTGGTTCAGGAGCGGATCGCGCGAACCGGACGGTTCCTGGGCGAATCCCGCGGACGTGACGGCCAGCGTCACGAGGAGAACCAGGGCGAGTCGCGCCGAAGTCTTCATTCCTGCCTCCCGCTTCAACTTGGGGGTCTTCCGAAGAGGTCCCGAACCTCGTCGTCGTGGCCGGTCATCTCCCAGCGGATGAGCGAAATCGGGATCCAGCCGGCGGCGAGGAATTCGTCGTGGAACTCCTTCAGGTCGAACGCTTCACCCAGTTGGAGGGCCCGGTCCATGAGGAGTTCCTCGATCTGGAGCTTCCCCATCTGGTAGGCAATGCCCGAACCGGGCGTCTTCAGATAGATCTCGGCGTCCACCCGGGCCACGTCCTGGTCCATGAACGGCGTGTTGTCCACCATGTAGTCCACCGCCTGCTGGACATTGAACTGGTTCGTGTGCATGAGGGCCTCCGCCCGGTTCCGCACCGCCCGCGCAATCTGGAAGATGTAGTAGAGCTCGCGGGTGCGCGGCAGTTCGTCCAGCAGCCCGGCCTGGAGCATCATCTCTTCCAGATAGAAGGCCCAGCCCTCCGAGCGGCCCCGGTCGCGCGCCGCAGCGCGGATGGGACGATCGTCCCGGCTTCGCAGCAGGGCATCGAACCGGTGACCCGGAATGACCGCGTGGACGTGGTCGGGCCGCGGATCGCGGTACTGGACCTCCTCCCAGAAGTTCCGCCGGCCGCCCTCGCGGACGATCCAGGGCACGTTCGTGCCGAACTCGCCGACGTAGTCGGGGATGGTGAGGATGTCCTGGTCCACCAGGAACTTCCGGACATGCTCGTCGGCCTCCCGGATCCTTCGGGCGTAGTCGTCGGCGCTCGGCGCCGGGTCCACCGTCGGAAGACCCCGGTTCTTGTTCCGCTCCAGTTCGAGGAAGGCCCACGACCGGTGGAGTTCGCGGTCGCCGATGCGGTTCACGTCGTCCCAGTCAAAGGGCATCATCGCGACGTATTTCAGGTACCAGTTGTAGTTCTCGCGGCCGAGCCCGGCGGGAGCGTTCATTTGGTCCCGGCTGTCGGTGAGCCAGGTGTGGAAGTCCCCGACCGCGGCCTGCGCATCCCGGGCCGCCGGAACGAGTTCGGAATGGTGTGATTCGAGCTGCCCGACGAGATCCGCGTACCAGGCCAGGGTCCCGGCGGGGGGCGCCTCCCGGTAGGGATGGCCGTGGCCGACCCCGTCGGCGGTCACCAGGTTCCTCAGCGCCAGCATCGTCAGCTCGCCGCCGGCGTCCGTGAGGTTCTCCCGGGCGAGCGCGAGAAAGCCCGGCACTCCGCCGAGCTGCGTCGCAAGCCGGGCGAGCTCTTCTTCGCCGAGCGGGAACTCGTGGAAGGCGAGTCGCTGCACGGTGTCCACGTAGGTTCCGGGGTCACGCGCCCAGGGACGCCGGATCCGGAGGTCGAAATCCAGGCGGTTCAGCCGCGCCCGCACCAGCAGGTAGTCCACCTGCTGCGCGACCGGCCAGCCGGCCGGAGCGATCGCCCCCAGGCGGTCCGCGAAGCCGTCCAGGCCGGCCCGCTGCCGCTCGATCGTTTCCGGCCGGTAGTCGGGGAGGCCGTTCTCCATGGCGGGACGATCAAATTCGAGGAACTCGTCGTGAAGGGAGACCAGCGCCCCGTAGTCGCCGGCGCCCCCGGCCACCCCGCAGGCGGCGGCCGCCGGAACGACGAGAACGAGAGCCAGGGCGGATCGTCTCTTCATCGGGGCCCCTCCGAGTCGGACGCCGGGACCGCACCGGGTACGCGCTCGCGGAGGAACTCCACGAACTCCCCGGGAGGATTCGTTCCCGTCTCGCGTGCGGCCACCAGGTGCCGCCAGGCTCCCGCGTAGTCGCTCACGCCGGCAAGCGCCATCGCCAGGTCGAGATGGACCGGTCCGGAGCCGGGCCTCGTGGCGAGGGAGGCGCGGAAGTGCTCGATGGCGGCCGCGACGCTCCCCTGCCTCGCCAGAATCTGCCCGAGCTGGTGATGGGCGATCGGGTTCTCGTGGTCGGCTGCGACCGCCCGGCGGTAGATCGGAACCGCGTCGGAGATCCGGTTCCGGCGCGCCAGCACGTTCGCAAGGTTGGTCAGGGTGCCGGCATGGTCCGGCCAGGTTTCGAGAGCGGTGCGGTACTCCCGCTCGGCTTCCTCGAGCCTCCCCTGGTTCAGCAACATGTTTCCCAGGTTGAAGCGGGCCTCGGCGTTCTCCGGCGCGATCTCGAGCACCCGCCGGTACCGCAGGATCGCCTCATCCGTCCTTCCCAGGCGAGCCAGCAGGTTCCCCAGGTTGTAGTGGCCGTTGGCGTCCTCGGGATGCGCCTCCAGCAAGGTGCGGTAGACCAACTCGGCTTTCGTCTGGTTGCCCAGCGAGTCGGCGACCGCCGCGCGGCGGTGGTAACCGATGACCGAGACGCCTTCTTCCACGACCTCGTTCATGAAGGGGTCGTTGTGGATCACTTCACCGTCGAGTCGCCCCACCCGCTGCGCCGCCCTCCGGGCCGCGTCCATATTCCCCAGACTCCGGTACACCTGAACCAACAGGACATGGGGGGCGCGCGCGCCGGGTTGCAGGGTGGCGACGCGCTCCAGGTGGCGGCGACTCACCTCAAGATCCCCGGCGGCCAGCGCGAGGCGGCCCAGCCCGAGCTCGCACGGGGCACAGCGCGAGTCCAGCGCTGCGGCCCTTCGGTAGTGGTCACGCGCCGTCCCGGCCTCGCCGTCCTGCTCCAGCAGCTCCGCCCGCAGCAGTTGGCCTGGCGCATAACCCGGTAACAGGGCGACCGCGCGCGCCGAGGCATCGAGCGCGACCACCGGATCCGGCGTCTTCGCGGCGAGCGCCAGCAGGTAGGGCCACCGCGGCTCGTCAGGGTCCAGCTCGACGGCGCGCTGGTAGGCCGCTGCCGCAGCCGCCTCCCGCTCGTGCGCGTGCAGGACGGAACCGAGCCGGCCCCACGCGCTCCCCGAGCGCGGGTCCGCGGCAACTGCCTGCCGCGCATCCTCAACCTTCGCGCGCACCCGCTCGTCCCGCTCTGAGTCGGAATAGCCCGGAACCTCCGCCAGATCGAGGGTGGGAGGAAACGCTATCCGCGCGAGCAGAAGGCCTCCCGAGAGGGCGGCGCCGGCCGCGCCCCAGAGCCGGATTCGGGACGCCCGCCTCCCAGCCGTCCGCGCGCGAGCGCTTGCAGCTTTTCGGCGGTGTTTCCTGGTCTTGCTCAAAGGGACAGCGGCGGCAGTCTATGGACCGGCGCGAGCGCCGGAGGGCGGCGCCGAAGCGCCGCCCCCCGGCGACTGGCTAGAACTGGAAGCGCACCCCGATGCGCAGGATCCTCGGAGGCTCGATTCTGGCGGGCACCAGGAAGCGGTTCTCCAGACCGTACCGGAGCGACTGGACCGCGGTGGTCCGGTTGATGTTCGTCAGGTTGAAGACATCCGCAATGACCCCGATGCGCATGTTGTCCCCGAACGGGAACTGCTTTTCGACCCGAACATCCACCTTGTTCCGGAAGTCGTGGCGGTAGGTGCCCCGCGGCACGCCGGCCACGTCCACGAAGCTCTCCACCACCATCCCGGGAACGTCGTCGCGGAAGAACCGCACCGTGTAGGCGCCGAGCGCCGGATCCGGGGCGAAGTTCTCGGGCGGCTTCAACGGGAAGCCCGTCACTCCCTGGTAGTAGGCGCTCACCAGGATGTCCCAGGGCATCGTGTAGGTGCCCTGGAGCTTGAACTGGTAGGTGGCGTCCAGATCCAGCGGGCCTTCCGCGTTGATGAGCGTGTTCGGGTTGTCGTAGATGGCGTGGCCGCCCCAGGTCGAGCCGTACGCGTTCCCGATGTTCCCGTAGGTCTCGGAAACGTTGAGCGCGGCCATCAACTGCCAGCCGTCGCGCCAGCGGCGCCTGACGACGAATTCCACGCCGTTGTAGTCGCGGAAGAGCGGCCCGTCCTGCCCCGGGTTCGTCAGGAAGCGCACCCTGCCGGAACCCTGGAACTCGGGCTTCAGCGCATAGATGGTCATCGGCGAGCCATCGATGGGGTTCGTGACCGAGAGCGGGTTGTAGGCGCCGAAGGGCGTCCCGTCCGGCCCGACTCGCCCGACGTCAACCGTCTCCATGACGTCCTTCTCGCGCTTGAAGATCCCGGACACCGAGAGCACGATGTCGTTCTCGAGCTGGTGCTCGACCCCCACGTGGAACGCGTCCACGTAGGCGTTTTTCAGGTTGGGATCGGCGCTGCTGGTGTTGGGCTGGATGGCGTTGGATACCAGTTCTCCCTGTTCCCCGTCCTGGAACACGAGATCGTTGTTGTGGTCGAACCACTCGTATTCGTGGTGGCCACCGGACCGCGGCAGGATGATCAGGGTGTCCTGGTTCAGCAGCGGCTTGAAGTACTTCCCGTAGCTGGCCTTGACGGAGGTCCGGCCCTCCTCGCCCAGCGCCCACACGAAACCGACGCGCGGCGAGAGCGAGTTGAAGGTGATGAGGTCGCGGGTCTCATCGAGAAAGACCTCGTTGAACCAGCGTCCGCCGCCCGAACTCTGCCGCGGGTACCAGCCCTCGGTGGCTTCCCAGCGCAGACCCATGTTGACCGTGAGCGCGTCACCGATCGTCCACTGGTCCTGCGCGAACAACGCCACGCGGCCAATGTTGGTCTGCTGCAGGTTGATCGGGTAGTTCATGAGGCGAACGCGGTAGGCCTCTCCGTTCAGCAGGCGTTGCTGCACGTCTTCCCCGTTCGGGAAGAAGAACTCCCGCTTGAAGGGAGAGTGCTCCCAATAGACCCCGGTCTTGAACTCGTGGGAGCCACCGAGGCCCGTCCGGAAGTGGGAAAGAGTCAGGTGGGCCTGCCGGATGTCGCGCGCGAGCGTGTTGCCGACGCCTCCGGTAAGCCCGCCGAAGGACTCGCCGGTGCCGATGTCCACGTAGCCGACCGTGAAGTTCTCGTTGTTGGGGTAATCCTGGTTGAAGGATTTCCAGACTCCGTTGAACCGCCCCTCGACAATCGTGTCCTGGCCGATGAGCTGGGTCGCCTGCAGGTTCACGATCCGCTGGTTCCGGAAGAACCTGTTCCAGGTTTCGGGGTGGTCGGCGTTCGAGAAGCTGGTGACGTTCCCGGGCCACTTGTCCTGGTCACGGGTGGTGAAGGAGCCGCTGAACCGCGTGTTCGGGCCCATCTGGGTGGTGAGCTTGAAGAACGAATGGGTCTGATTCGTCTCGAAGGGCTGGGTGGGCAGGAACGGCTCCTGCTGCTCCACTTCGAGGCGCCGGAGATTGCCGAAGAACCAGGCCCGGTCCCGCACGATCGGTCCACCGAAAGTGCCGCCGTATTCCTGGTTCTTGACCGTGCTGGTGGCCGCGGGAAGCGCTTCCTCGAGGTCGGGCGTCAGGTTGCTCCACTCGAGTTCCTCGCCCTGGTAGTAGCCATTCAGCGTCCCGGAGAACTCGTTGCCGCCGGACTTCGTGACGAAGTTGAAGACCCCGCCCATGGAGAGTCCGAACTCCGCCGAGATGCCGCCGGTGGTGACCTGGACTTCCTCGATCATGTCGATCGGGATCTCGGTGGAGATGTAGCCGACGGTGGTGTCGTTCAGGCCCGCCCCGTCGATGTTGAACAAGTTGTCCCGGGGTGAACTCCCGTGGACCGTCTGTGCCGGGGTGAACGAGTACTCACTGTCGAGGACGCCCGGCATCGAGACGAGCAGGTCCGAGTAGGTGCGCCCGAGCGGGATGTTCTCGATCAGGTCCACGTCCATGGTGCGCATCGCCTGGTTGCTCTTGACATCAACCAGCGGCGCCTCGCCGATGACGGTGACCGTTTCCTCGACTCCGGAAGGAGACAGCGTGGCGTCGAGCCCGATATCCGTTCCGGCGTTCACTACCACGCCCTCGAAGGTCACGGTCTGGAACCCGGCGAGCTCGACCGTCACCGTGTAGGTGCCGGGCGAGAGCAGCGGGACGCGGTAGTCGCCCCGGGCTCCGGTGACGCGGGTTTCCGTCTGGATGTGTGATGGACTCGTGAGAGTTACCGTGGCGCCGGGGATCGCGAGCCCCTGGTCGTCCGTGACCTCGCCGTAGATCGTTCCGGTCAGTTCCTGCGTGAAAGCGGTTCCCGCCCCCAGCAGGAGCGCGAGGCCCAAGACCAGCGCCGGACACGACCGATTGGCCGTAAATCGTTGCAGCGTCATGATGTTTTGCCCTCCTCTGGGGATTTGGATCGACAGGGTGGGCACACCCTCCGAAGGCGAAGCCCTCCGGGCGGCATCCAGCGGTGCGGGGACGGTGCGAATGCACCTCCACCCCGCGCCCTGCCGGAAACCGCGACCGGAAGAAGCCAAGGGACGGACTGCGGGTCGGGACGACTCAGGATCGGTACAAACGGATCCGAGTGTCCGCATAGGCATGCCGTCTCCCTATGCCTGAGGCATGTGCCAGCACAACCCATCAGACTGCCCGGCCGCACCTGCCGTCAAACGTGACACCGGACCCTAAGCCCTTGAAAGAAGGTCCAAATGTGGCTAAGTCATCATATAGTCATTTATTCGTAATCATTTGTTAACAATTGAGCGGCGGAAGTTCGTGTAGAGACGTCCCGCTCGCGGACGAGAGACAGCGTCCCTTAGTCGGCTTCGGTACCGAAGAGCCGGAAACCGGCAGCCACGAAGTCCGTGTCGAACGCCAGGGCCTCCGCGATTCCGCGGCGCCGCATCACGATGAAGCTCACCTGGTCCACCAGACTGGCTCCGGCGCCGGCGGAGAGGGCGGCCGTTGCCTCCTGATGCAGAGCTTCTCCCACCCACTCGACTTCGAACCCTGCGGCATCCCGCGCCAACTGGAGAGCCGTTTCCCGACCCAGCCGGCGATGCAGCAGGGCCATCGACTCCACCAGCACGTAGTTGTGGGTAACCAGCCGAAAACGGCTGCTGAGGGCGAGGTCGAATCGGCGCCGCGCGAGCTCGTGGAACTCGTCCCCGCGATCGGCCAAGGCGTAGATGACGGAAGTGTCGAGAAAGATCACGCCTTCCGGAACCGCGCGGAGATGGCGTCATCCAGGAATTCGTCGTGTCGCTCGGACACCGGCCCGCCGGGCGGCCGCTCGCTGCTCCCCGATCCCACGAATCGGAAATCGCTGACCGAACGTTCGGACGAACGGGGAGTCCCGAAGGCTCCCGCGAGTGCGTCGCGAACGACCGACGCCATGGACGCCTGTTCTTCAAACGCGCGCCGGCGTAGCGCCTCGTACAGCGTCTCGTCCAACTGGATCTGCAGCCGCTTCATTGCGGCATCATATCATGATGGCATGATGTAATGCCGCCATCCATGCGGCTGATGATTCGTTCCGTCGCCGGGGTCGCTACCTCCCCAGGTGGCGCTCGAAGAAGTCGGCGCTGCGGCGGAATACCTCCAGCCAGTTCTCGTGGCGGAGGAAGCCGTGGACCTCGTCGGGGAAGATGAGGAGTTCGTGCTCGACCCCGAGTTCGCGGAGCTTCTCCACGAGTTCGATGGTCTCGTTGAAGGGCACGTTCCGGTCGTCGTCGCCGTGGACGAGCAGCACCGGGGAGCGCCAGCCGTCCACCGTGGAGAGGGGCGAAGACTCGAACGCCAGCCGCTGCTGTTCCGGGTGGTGGTCCGGCTCGTAGCTCGGGTTGAAACCCTGGATGGTGCGGTTCCAGTCGTGGACGCCGTGGATGTCCACCCCGGCGGCAAAGAGATCCGAGGCGCGTGAGAGGCCCATCGCCGTGAGGTAGCCGCCGTAGGAGCCTCCCCAGAGGCCGATGCGGTCGCCGTCCACGCCCGCCATGTCGGCGAGCGTGCGGCCGGCTCCGAGCACGTCCTGATGCTCGGCGCCGCCGCTCGCCCCGTAGTTGAGGGCCTCGCGGAACTCCATGCCGTAGCCGGTGCCGCTCCGGTAGTTCACCGAGATCACGGTGACGCCGCGGCTTGCCAGGTACTGGTGGAAGGCGTAGCAGTTCGAGTAGTAGCCCATGTAGTGCCAGCCGAGCAGCATCTGCCGGCGGGAGCCGCCGTGAAGGAAGAGCACGCCCGGCCCGGGGGACTCCGAGCCGCCCGCGGCGGGCCGGAAGAGCTGGCCGTGGATCTCCATCCCGTCGGCCGAGGCGAACACGACCGGCTCCGGATCCACCATGTGCTCCAGCGGGAAGTCCGCCGGGAAGGCGTCCGGCGCGAGCGCGCGAGCCTCACCACCCGTCTGGACCATCGGCTGGAGCGGGCGGCGCCCGTCGCCCCCGAGGAAGGCCACGCCTCCCTGGACGGCGACCGGCAGCGTTTCGATCCCCGTTCCGGAGGTCAGGGCCTCGGCGGCCGATCCCGCGCTGAGGCGCCAGAGGTGGCGGCGGTCGATGTCGTCCTGGTTGGTGGCGGCGATCAGGCCCCCCTGCCCGTCGCCGACCGCGTATTCGACTTCGAACGTTCCCGCGGTGAGCGCCTCGGGCTCGCCGCCGGC
>MPMW01000069.1 GCA_002238705.1 Acidobacteria bacterium bin61
GAGGTAGCGCTGAACCGGCGCTTCGCGGACCGCTGGATGTTCCTGACCTCGTTCCTGCACACCTGGGCGAACGCCTACATGAGGACCACGTCCTCCGGGAGCGTGCGGGCCGCCGCCCGCTTCGACTTCGTCGAGGGGACGACCTACGAGTGGCGGGCGAACCAGTCGCTCCGGCTCGGGCCGATCGACACCACCTACTGGAACTACAAGCTGGTGGCGCGCTACATCTTCCCCGCCGACATCGGGGTGAGCGCCTCCTACAAGCTCCAGAGCGGGTACCTGACCGGCCGGCGCGTCAGCGTCCGCCTGCCGAACGCCGGAACCGAGCGGGTGATGCCCGATGGCTACAACGACCGGGCGCCGAACGTCGGCATCTTCGACATGCGCGCGGAGAAGTCGTTTGCCCTGCCGGGAGGGGCCAACATGGCTCTGCTGTTCGACGGGTTCAACCTGGTGAACAGCTCGACGGTGCTCAACTACCGGACGATCGGGGGGAACCGTTACAACGAGATCGTGGCGATCCTCGACCCGCGGGTCTTCCGGGTCGGCGTCCGGATCGAGTTCTGATCTGACCTGACCCACGGGGGGCGCCGGCCGGCGGGCCGGCGCCCCTTTTTTGTTTGTCAGGCGCTACACAGCGCCAGGGCGACGAGGGCTTGCTGCGGGTTCCGGTCGCACCTTCAGACCGCCGGAAATAACACCTCATATCGGATTTGCTTGTTAGTCATAACTTTGCGGCCGGCTGCATAACCGAGCGATGCAAGCGGAGTTCGCGGGCACGTACACTCGATCCGATCGACACCCGTTGAGGAGAGACCCATGAAGCCGAACGAGAACATCAGTCCCTGGAATCGCCGACGCTTTCTACAGACCACCGCGGGCGCTGGGGCGGCTGCCGGGCTGGCCGCGTTTCCCGGGGCCGGCGCGCTGGCGAGCCCGCCCGCGAGTCCATCCCGCCAGCCGGGCGCGCCCGGCGTCAGCCCCAGCTCGACCGACCCGCTCGGCATCCGGTCCAGCTTCCCGGTCACCGAGGAGCTCGCCTACCTCAACAACGCCGCGGTGGGACCGCTGCCGCTACCGGTCCGCGACGCCCTCCACGACTACGCGGACAACAAGATGCGGCGGCGCGACGGCGCGGCGGGCAGCAAGGCCGTGGCGAGCGCACGGACCCGCTTCGCGACCCTGTTCGGCGCCGACGAGGACGAGATCGCCTTCCTCTACGCCACCAGCGGGGGCGAGAACATCGTCGTGAACGCAATGGACTGGCGGCCGGGCGACAACGTGGTGGTGGACGAGCTGCACTTCGTCACCACCTTCGTGCTCTACCGCGAACTCGAGCGCCGGGCGGGGGTCGAACTGAGGATCGTCCCCTCACGGGACGGCGTCGTGACGGTCGACGACTTCGCCGCGCGGACCGACGACCGGACGCGGCTGCTGAGCGTGGCGTGGGTGTCGAACCGCAACGGCTTCCGCTACGACCTGCCCGAGCTGGCCGACCTCGCCCACGCGCACGGGGGGTATCTCTTCGCCGACGCCATCCAGGCGTGGGGCACGTTCCCGAGCAACCTCCACGAGGAGAAGGTCGATTTCGCCTGCGGCAACGGCTACAAGTGGCTGCACGCCGACTTCGGCTGCGCCCCCTTCTACGTGCGCCGCGAGCACCTGGACTGGATGACGCCCGACCGGCACGGGCATGCTCAGGTCGCCGAGTCGCTGCCGGGGCATCGCTACCGCCTCGAAACCAGCGCGAAGAAGCTCGAGTACGGCAGTCCGGCCTACGGTCCGGTGGCGGCGATGGACGCCGCCCTCGGGTTCGTCGGGCAGGTCGGGGTCGACCGCATCGCCGGGCACACGCACGCGCTCGCCGGCGAGCTGCGCGAGGGCGCGGCGGCGCTCGGGATGCGGATGTTCACCCCGCCGAAGAACCCGTCCGCGATCGTCAGCTTCCACCACGGGCTCGATCACGAGCGACTCAGCCAGGCGCTCGCCGACGCCGGCGTCTCGATCACCTTCCAGGAGGACGGGCAACTGCTGCGCGCCGGCGTCGGGATGTTCAACAGCCGCGACGACGTCGACCGGCTGCTGGGGGTGATCCGCCGCCTGGTCTAGGCACCGTACCTGCCCATCCCTTTCACGGGGACCACGGCTTGGAACGCCGACTTCAGTCGGCACCCGCGGCCCGCGAGGGCCACGGAATGGACCACGTCACCCTCCTTCCCAGGGACCACGGCTTGGACGCCGACTTCAGTCGGCACCCGCGGCCCGCGAGGGTCGCGGAATGGACCACGTCACCCTCCTTTCCAGCGACCACGGCTTGGACGCCGACTTCAGTCGGCACCCGCGGCCCGCGAGGGTCGCGGAATGGACCACGTCACCCTCCTTCCCCGGGACCACGGCTTGGCACGCCGACTTCAGTCGGCACCCGCGGCCCGCGAGGGCCGCGGAATGGACCACGTCACCCTCCTTCCCAGGGACCACGGCTTGGACGCCGACTTCAGTCGGCACCCACGGCCCGGGAGGGTCGCGGAATGGACCACGTCACCCTCCTTCCCAGGGACCACGGCTTGGACGCCGACTTCGGCACCCGCGGCCCGCGAGGGTCGCGGAATGGGCCACGTCACTCTCCTTCCCAGCGACCACGGCTTGGAACGCCGACTTCAGTCGGCACCCGCGGCCCGCGAGGGTCGCGGAATGGACCACGTCACCCTCCTTCCCAGTGACCACGGCTTGGAACGCCGACTTCAGTCGGCACCCGCGGTCCGCGAGGGCCGCGGAATGGACCACTCCCGTCGCTTTCAAGAGCGTCCGTTCTGCGAACGCCAGGGTGACGCGGAGTATGAGAAAACCAGGCCAAAACCGCGCCAGCCCGCAGAAGGGCTCCTTTCCCGCGCTCCCCGATGGCTCCGGAGGTTCGCGAATAATGAATCAATAACTTATGACGCGTTATTCATAACTTTGCGACCGACCTCAAATCGGGAGGTGGGGGTTGCGTCGGTGCCGGGGTCCAGTGACCTCGACCGATTAGCCGCTTATCCGCGAGATCGGAACTCCGCGACGCGGGTGTGCCCTACGAGGTGCTTGAGGTTCCTCAGCGTAAACACCTTCCCACGGGTGGCGAGAAGCAGCTTCTTCATGTCCTCCCGCCGCACGCCGAAACCTCTGCCCGCGATGCAGGCAACGACCTCGAATCTTGGCTGGCCAGCCGGTTGCCCTTCCAGACTGAGAGCGCCCAGATGTTGCACACGGGTGACCTTGTCGCGGGCCGTCCCGTCATCCTCCGTGAGCTTTGCTTCTATGACTACCTGAGGATTGAACTCGTTTGGAACGATGAAGTCGGGAGTCTGGTCGAACCCCTCGATCTTGTCGGCGCGGCCGGTTCTTCGAAAGCTGACTCGGGCTCGGCTCAGGATGTCCTCGACGGCGTTCTCGACAATGTTCCCCACCAGCTCGCTCACGGAATCCCGGTGTCCCGCAAATGGCCGGCCGAGCAGACGCTCGTAGAGCAGCATGGAATATGGAACTCCCAGGTCCGCGAGTGATTGCAGACTTGTGAGTCCGGCTCTTGTGTCTGCCTTGTCGAAACGATGGAGAGTGTCGGGCGGCGTATCAGGAGCCCCCGACCTAAGAATGTGACAGGCCGTCCGGATCAGCGCATCAATGCGCGCCTCAGTAACCCCTCCATTCCTGCTCAACGCCACACCGGGTTGCAGGCGAATCTCGCGATCGATACTCCGCGCGGCTCCCTGGCTCACATCAATGCCGGTGAGCCGGGTCGCTTCGTAGGCCCACTCGGACGGGGTGAGGCCCAAGATACAACGTAGAACAATCAATGAGATCGGCCGTTCGAAGACGATTGGCTCGATCCGCTCCGGAGTCACAGCGCGGAAGCTCGCAGTGCCGCGCTTCAGGGCCTCATAACCACCCTCAAACGTGGCGAAATCGATGAACCCAGCCCCCCGCGGCATTACGAGAAAGTCGGAATCAAGCGATGCGAACACGGCATCAATGTGGGCATCCGGGTTGGACCGGATTGCGTCGAAGCCGACCTCAAAAGGAAACGGCAATCTGTGTCTCCGAAGCGGCGCTGGCCGAGGAATGGAGGAGCCCCGGTGGTTGGGTGGCCGCCTTGCTGGTCATCGCACGCTTTGCCAGTTGGTCGGGATTTCCGAAGTCATGGACCGCCTTGCTGAATGCGGCGATCTTGTTGCCCGTGGCACGCCCTGAGTCCCAGTCGGTTCGGAGCTTCCAGACCGCCATCCGCGTCAGGTGACCGAAGACGATGCAGCGCGTGTCGCCGTAGGTTGGCTTTCTTCCCGCAGACTCCAGGCGGGCCAGGTCCGCGCCCGCGACATCGAGGAGTCCTTCGGCGTCATCGAAGAGCCAGCGTGCAGGCGCCGAGCCCACCCTTCGACACACGAAGACGGTGTCAACGATGGAAGACACCGTGCCGTGAATGTGAATGGACCCACCCATCTCGGCGGGACACGGTAAGGAGGCCGAACACACGAGTCCGGCGTCCAGAATGGCAACCCCAACGGCGCAATAGGTCTCCAGTTTGTTGTGGTGGTAGGTGAATGCGAGCGGCGCGCCGGGTTTCAGGGCATCTGCCATGCGGGAATAGACGGCGCCCAGCCCCTCCGTGAAGTGTTCCAAGCCGCGGCCCTCGGTCACATTGCCGGCGACCTCCACGGCTGAGCGCGTTGATGCTCGATGAAAGCCCTCGGCCTTCTTTCCGACCAGGCGGCGGAGCCACACGTAGCAGAAGTCCATCAACTCGCCGTACTGGACGTTGCCGAAGTAGGGTGGATCCGTGAACACGGCGTCGAGGCTGTGCCGGTCAATCTCGCTCTCGGTTGAGCTTGCGCAGCGAATGACGACTGCCCGCCGATGTCCGTTTCGTTCCTCCCCGATCCACTCGCCTGCAATCGAGACCCGATCGTTGCGGGAACCTCGGCGTTGTACCTCGAACGGCGCCTCGCAGTACCGTTTCGCGTTGGTGTACTTCTGGATGATGTTGGTCCACCCACCGGACCCGATGTTGGAACCCGCGGGATGGACGACGCCCAACAAGTTGGACTCACATTGGACCAGGCCCACCGGGAAGCCGTGAACGGAAAAAATGTCCAGGGATTTGAGCGCCGTTGTGTCGTAGCGGCAGAGCATGTTCTGGTAGCGCAGCAAGTCGGAGAGATTCGTCGCCAGCGCTCGCCGGATGCGCTCGTCCTGCGTTTCCCGGATGAAGCGGCAACTCAATTCCAGGCCGAGAAGTTGGCGCTGATTGAACATGTCTCGATAGCGCGCGTAGCCCCATCGGCGCAGACGTCCCGTTTCGTCACCGTGAGGGATTTCCTGATCCGGGACAAAAATGGACGTCAGCCTGTTCCAGCGCTTCGTGGCCCGATCCATCCGCGCCAGGTCTTCAGCGTCGGGTTTCTTGAAGAAACGGCCCCGATGGCCGGCCTTTTGTCGGGGGTTGTGATACTCGATGGCGAACAGGCGGTGTTCCGGAGCGCGTCCCGACTTGCCCGGATAGCGATTCGACACACCGCAGTGGGGGCAGTCGGCGCGGCTGCGGCGCGCGGGGCCCTCCGCCCGGAGCGAAGTTCCACAACCGGTGCATTCTCCGAGAGTCTGGCGATCCTCAACCTCATTGAGGTCGCCGCAGCGCGGACAGACCAGGACGTTGCGCGGATGGCGGCGATTGGCCGCGAGAAGGTATCCAGGGAAGAGATCGAACGACCTCCCGCAGGCCTCGCAATCGAGTAGTTTCACCCAAAGGAACGATTTAACCGGGACTTCGGTGTCGCCATAGAGCGGACAGGATGTCCGGTAGTACGAATCGAGTTCGTTACGAAGGGCAGCTACGAGCCCCATTGCGGCGCTTCTGTAAGCCGCTATGTCGAGGCGTTCGATTTCTTCGCGGACGATCCAGGCCGCCATGGGATTGATGTCGAAACCCTCCACATCACAGCCCACTCGATTCGCCTCTAGCAGTGGAGTTCCACCGCCCATGAAGGGATCGGCGATTCGGATTCCGGCCAGGTCGTTCGTCCGGAAAAAGGCTTCATCCAGGCGACCCTTGCCGAATTCCGCAAGTATCAAGCCGCGAAACAGAGTTCCCGGGCGACGGGCGAACCACTTGTGAACGCCAATTACCGGGCGATAGCTCTGTTGGATCTGTTTTTCCCGAAGCGCCATTCGGGCGATCAGCGAAATATCGAACCGCCGTTCGATGCTCATGTCCGCCGATATGTTGCCGAGGGCCCTGCGGCGTCCGCCCCAGCGAACCGCGCCAGCCCGAAGAAGGGCTCCTTCTCGCGCTCCCCGAGCGCCTGCCCGGCCAGCATCTCCCCGAGCGCGGCGCCGAGCTTGTAGCCGTGGCCGGACCCGCCGCCGGCGATCCAGACGTTGTCCGCCTCGGGGTGGGTGTCCACGATCAGGTTCCCGTCGGCGCTCTGCTCGTACTGGCAGACCCGCGCCTCGATCAGCGGCGCCCCTCGCATCCCGGGGAACCGGTGCTCCATGTACTCCCGCGCTTCCCGGGCGCCCTTCGCTGACGGCGTCCGGTCGCCGGTCGTGGGGTCGAAGGCCGCGCCGCGGCGATCGTCCGCGATCTTGAAGCCCCGGAAGCGGGTCGCCGGGATGCCGTAGAACGGGCCCTCGATCCAGGTCGGCAACTCCTCCTCGGTCACGTCGGCGCGCCCCGCCGGGGGTCCGAAGTAGAAGACCTCCTGCCGGGTGGACTGGACGAGCGGCGGATCGAACCCGGGGAAGAGGTGCGCGAGCCACGGCCCGCAGGCGAACACGAACAGGTCGGCCTCGACGGTGCTGCCGTCGGAGAGGCGGATCTCCCGCATGCGTCCGGCGTCCATCGCGCCGGGGGCCGCTTCGGCTCGCCGGAAGGCGCCGCCCTCGGCCTGGAACTCCTCGAGCACCCGTTCGCAGCCGCGGCGGGCCAGCAGGTAGCCGGCGTCTCTCTCCAACACCGCGTAGGAGAGTCCCTCCGGGTTGATCTGGGGGAAGCGGCGCGCCAACTCGTCGCCGTCGAATTCCTCGACCCGGAACCCGAGTTCCCGGAGGATCGGCAGCGCCGACTTCGCGTACTCGTGCACCCCGCTGCTTATCCGCAGCATGCCGATGGAAAACAGCAGCCGGTCGTCCCAGCGCGCCTCGTGCTCCTTCCAGATCTGGAGTCCGCGGGCCACCATCTCGCTGTAGATGCGCCGCGTCCCGTAGGTCGCCCGGATCAGCCGCGATTCGCCGCCCGAACTCGCGCGGGCGTTGCCGGCCCCCCACGCGTCCACGAGGGTCACCTCCGCGCCCGCGCGCCGGAGCCAGAGCGCCGTCCAGCCGCCGAAGGCGCCGGCCCCGACGACCACTGCCCGGACCCCGCTTCCGGTCTGGGGAGCGCTCCCGGTGGGCGCGGCCACGGGTGTTTCGGTTCCGCCCGCTCCGTTCCCGCAGGCGCCCAGCGCGCCGGCGGCGGCGCCGGCGAACCCGGCGGTGATCGCCTCGCGGCGTGAGATTCGTTTCGTCATGGAGCGATCCTCCCGTGCGCTCAGCCGGCGAAGCGCCCCAGCCCGAAGAAGGGTTCCTTCTCGCGCTCGCCGAGGGCCTGCGCGGCGAGCATCTCGCCGAGCGCCGGCCCGAGCTTGTAGCCGTGTCCCGATCCGCCGCCGGCGATCCAGGCGTTCGCGGCCTCGGGATGGGTGTCCACGATGAGGTGGCCGTCGGCGCTTTGCTCGTACTGGCAGACCCGCGACTCGATCAGCGGGGCGCCGCGCATCGCCGGGAAGCGGCGTTCCATGTACGTGCGCCCCGTTTGGATGGCCTCCGGCGAGGGAGTCCGGTCCCCGCCGGTGGGATCGAACGGGGCGCCGCGGGAATCGTCCGCCACCTTGAAACCGCGGAAGTTGCTCCCGGGCACCCCGTAGAACAGGCTCGCCCCCACCTCCACCCAGACCGGCAGCTCGGCGTCGGTCAGGTCCGGGCGTCCGGGCGGGGTGCCGAAATAGAGGATCTCCTGCCGGGTGGGGCTCACGAGCGGCGGGTCGAACCCGGGAAAGAGCTCCGCGAGCCAGGGACCGCCGGCGAACACGAACAGATCCGCCTCGACCGTCTCGCCGCTCGCGAGCCGGATGTCCCGCATGGCTCCGTCCGCCATGGCTCCGGCGGCCGCCTTCGCCTGGCGATACTCCCCGCCCTCGGCGAGGAAGCCCTCCAGCACCCGCTGGCAGCCGCGACGCGCGAGGAGATAGCCCGCGCTCTTCTCGTGGAGCGCGTAGGCGATCCCGTCCGGATTGATCTGGGGGAAGCGCCGGCCGAGTTCCTCGCCGGTCAGTTCCTCGAACGGCGCCCCGAGGTCGGCGAGGATCGGGACCGCGTCCGTCGCGTACCGATCGACCCCGTCGCTCATCCAGAGCGCCCCGGTCTCGAAGAAGAGCCGGTCGTTCCAGCGCTCGCCGGCGTCCTTCCAGAGTGCGAGCGCCCGGACCACCATCTCGGAGTAGATCCGGTCGGCTCCGTAGGTGGCGCGGATGACCCGGGTCTCGCCGCCCGAACTTGCCCGGGAATTCCCCGGGCCCCAGGCGTCCACCAGGGTGACCCGCGCGCCCCGCCGGAGGAGTTCGAGCGCTGTCCAGCCGCCGAACGCTCCGGCGCCGACCACCACCGCGCGGACGCCCTGTCCGGCCTGGGAGGTGGCCTGGATTCCGGCGGCTGGCGTTTCGGGCGACTCGCCGGCTCCGTACCCGCAGCCGCCGAACGCCGCGGCGGCCCCCGCGCCCGCCAGCCCGGCGGCAATCGCCTGCCGACGGGAGATGCGGCGAACGGTCACGACCTCCGATCATACGGGAGCCCGTTCTGGACGGACGCCCAAACGTGCGGGTCCGGCATAGGGCTCCCGGTGCCGCTCCCCGCGCGACTGGCGAACAGGCTCTTCGCCGGGCTTCGTCCCAAGCCAAGTGTAAAGCGCCGTACGTTACAGTTGAAATCCGAGGCTGGCGAGCAAGAGCCACTGCCCAGCGCCCCGCTGCGAAGCTGTTTCCAACGGGGGCTGTGGCGACTGGATCGGGAAAAGGCCGCACCAGTTTCTGCGCCTGCATCAATCGTTCAACGCGGCCGCGAACGACAACATTTTCTGCTCGAGAGCGGCAGGAGGGCGGAGACCCAATGCGGCACGGAGACCTTGATCGGGACACGGCGTTTGGCCTGAAGGAGTTGCGGCGTCGTTTGCAGTTGGACGAGAACCGCGTACCGCCGTCGATCCTCGATCGGACGATGAACCTGGCCACCTGGAACATCCGGGAGTTCGGCAGGCGTCCCCGCACCAGAAAATCAATTCACTACATCGCCGAGGTAATCCGTCGCTTCGACTTGGTCGCCCTGACGGAGGTGCGTCGCAATCTGGGCGACCTGCTGCAGGTTATGAAAGTCCTGCCGCCGTTCTGGGATTTCGTTACATCCGACTACAGTGGCGACCGAGCCGCCAACAAGGAGCGAATCGTCTATGTGTTCGACAAGCGCGTGGTGCGATTCACGGGACTGGCTGCGGAGGTCAACGCGCCCCGCAAGAAAAACAGCGAGGGCCGATACGCGCCCGCCTTCACCTGGTGGCGCGCACCCTACATTGCATCCTTTCGCTCAGGGAACTTTGATTTCGTCATCGTAACGGTTCACCTGCGATGGGGGAGCGGCGAGGCAGAGCGACTTGTGCCCCTGAAGGAACTCGCAAAATGGGCTCGCAAGCGCAGCAAGGACGAACATGGGTTTGACCGAGACATCCTCGTGGTCGGGGATATGAACATCCCCTCACGAGACAGCGTGCTATTCCGCGCCATTCGCCGTCACGGCTTGCGGCTGCCACGAGCACTCGCAGAACTTGGGGAGAGTGAGGCCACTACCAATCTATCGCGGCGCGCAACCTACGACCAGATCCTGCACCATGCGACGCATTCGGATCGATTCACGGATGAAGCAGGAGTGCTTGACTTCTTCATGGGCGATCACAGGCCGCTCTATCCGGAAATCGAAACTACCCGCGACTTCACATACCAGATGTCTGATCACCTCCCGTTGTGGGTCCAACTCAATACGTGGATCGAAGACAGGCAACTGGATTCGACACTGGCGCGCTTCGCCTCGGACAGCTAGGTTTCATAGCCGAATAGGAAGCGCCAGATTGGAGGAGTCCAACATGCCTCACGGTTATTTTCAGGATGGCCAAGGAAACAAGTCCTCCATGCGAATCATGTCCTTCATCGGCGTGTTCGCCGGATCTACAGGACTCTTGCTGCTGGCAATAGCTGAGCTCCTGGGCAAGAGCACAACCTTGGGCATTCCGCTGGCTACAGTCGTGGCCGCCGGACTTGGAGGAAAGGCCGCTCAGAAGTTCGTGAAGACTTCCTAGAGCGGAACTCTCGTTTACCGACCGGTTGGCCCGGTCGGCCTCCCGCACGCGATGTGGACGGCGTCCCGCAGGACGGCCGCGGCGGTGGGAATGGCGTCGCCCTCGGTGGCGACGAGCCGCTGGGTCGAGAACAGGTCGGTCTCCCACTCCACCGCCATGTCGAGCGTGCCGATGCTCCCGAAGAAGCTGTCCCGGGGCACCGCAACCGGGGTCACCGTCATCCGCACCCCGTCTCCTTCCGGGACCGCCTCGCCGAGCAGGCGGACCACCTCGCCCGCGGCCGGGGCCGGCGCGCGCTCGATCCCGGTGCGGTCCACTTCGGCGAGGGTCGCCTTCCGGCGCATGACCGTGCGCACCAGGATCAGCAGCTTGAGCGCGGTGTCGGTGCCGTTCAGGTCGTTCGTCGGGTCGGTTTCGGCGATGCCGCGGCGCTGGGCCTCGGCGACCGCTTCTTCGAGGCTGAGCCCCTCCGCCATCCGGCCGAGCACCAGGTTGCTGGTGCTGTTGAAGACCCCGCGGAGCCTCCGGAACTCGGCCGCCACGAGGTCGCGCCGGCCGGCGTTCACCACCGGGAGCCCGCCGCAGACGGTGGCGCTCCAGCCGAGCCCGGCTCCGTTCTCGCGAGCGAGGGTCTCGAGTTCATCGAAGGCGAGCGCCACCGCCGACTTGTTGGCGAACGCGACCGAAATGCCCCGGCCCAGAGCCGCCCGGGCGGCCGTGAGCCCGATCCCGCCGGTTACGACGTCCATCGAGGCGGCGTCGCACAGGATCCCGCGCGGTCCGGCGGCCCCCAGCGCTTCCTCGAGGGAGACCGGCGCCGCGCCGGGAATCTCCCGGAGCTTCGCGCCCTTGGCCTTGGCCGCCAGCATGGCGCCGGCCGGGATGCGGCCGCCCTCGGCGTCCGGCCCGAGGATGAACCCGCTGCGGTCGGCGCAGGCAGCGACAGGGAACGTCACCCCGTAGCGGCGCGCCAGGGTCTCGGCCTTCGCGTCGAGGATGCCCAGCAGCTCGCGATGGACGTTCCCCATCCCCAGCAGGATGAGGGGATGTGCCGAAACCTGTCCGGTGCCGCCCGCGGGCGGAGTTTGCGTTGACATGGCGCGTCCGACTCTAGCGGGTGCGCGTTTCGACCCCGGCGGAGCGGAGGCCCTTCCAGATGCTGTAGCACAGGGCGACCAGGATCAGCGTGATGGGGAAGCCGGTGGTGAGGGCGGCCGTCTGCAACGCCCGCAGCCCGCCGCTGACCAGCAGGGTCATGGCGACGATCCCCACGAACGAACACCAGAAGACGCGCTGCGCGACCGGGGCGTCGAGCTTGCCGCCCGCGGTGATGGTGTCGATCACCAGCGTTCCGGAATCCGACGACGTGACGAAGAAAACGATCACCAGGGCGATGGCGACGACCGAGGTGACCCCGGCGAGCGGCAGCAGTTCCAGCATCCTGAACAGGGCCAGTTCCGGCTGCCCGCCCTGCACCGCTTCGACGATTCCGGGCGCTCCGCCGAGGTGAAGCGACAGCCCCGTTCCCCCGAACGTGTTGAACCAGAGCGTCTCGAGCAGCAACGGGACCACCAGCATGCCGCCCACGAGGCTGCGCACGGTCCGCCCGCGCGAGATCCGGGCGATGAACATGCCGACGCAGGGCGCCCAGGAGAGCCACCAGGCCCAGTAGAAGATGGTCCAGTCGTGTACGAAATGGAGATCTTCCCGGCCCACCCAGTTGCTCAGCGGTCCGATCGCGGCGACGTAGCGGCCGAGACTCCGGGCGACCCCGGCGAGGAGGTCGAGGGTCGGCCCGGCGGCGAGCACGAACGCGAGCAGCACCAGCGCCAGCACCATGTTGGCCTGGCTCAGCCGTTTGACGCCCCGGTCCATGCCCAGAATCACGGAAGCCAGCGTGACCCCCGTGATGACGGCGATCAGGAGTACCGAGGTCGCATCCGTCGCGGGGATGCCGAACAGGTGGTCCAGTCCGGCTGCCATCTGCTCGACGCCCAGGCCGAGCGAGGTCGCCAGTCCGAAGACCGTGGCGAACACGGCCAGAATGTCCACGACATGGCCGAAGCGGCCCCACACCCGGTCGCCCAGCACCGGGTAGAACGCCGACCGCAGGCTCATCGGCAGCCGGAGGTTGTAGGCGGCGAAGGCGAGCGCGAGCGCCGCCACCGCGTAGATCGCCCACCCGTGCAGGCCCCAGTGATAGAGCGTCGCGGCGACCGCCAGGTCCTCGGCCGCCTCCATCCCGAGCGGCGGATTCAGGAAGTGCGTGACCGGCTCCGCCACGCCGAAGAACAACAGGCCGATCCCGATCCCGGCCGCGAACAGCATCGCGAACCACGACCAGTTGGAGTACTCCGGTCTGGCGTCCGGGCCGCCCAGGCGAATGCGGCCGAGGCGCGTGGGCAAAAGCGCCAGGCAGAAGAGGAGGAAGATGTTCGCGGCCGCCATGAACATCCAGTCGAAGGTCGAGGTCAGCCAGGCGTAGAGCGCCTCGAAGATGCCCCCCGCCGCGTCCCGGAACAGGAGCGCTCCGGCGACGAAGACGATGCTCGTGAGGCTCGAGACGACGAAGACCGGGTTGTGGATGTCGAGGCCGAAGGGCCGGA
Source organism: Acidobacteria bacterium bin61 (assembly GCA_002238705.1). GTDB lineage: Bacteria > Acidobacteriota > Vicinamibacteria > Marinacidobacterales > Marinacidobacteraceae > Marinacidobacterium. The sequence continues at coordinate 13,015 of MPMW01000069.1, forward strand.
TGTTGTCCCGGCCGGCTTTGTAGCCGGTCCTCGGGAGAATGGTCACGCGGGGTCCGCGCGCCGCGCACCGGCGTCTGTCCGCAAGGACCGGAAATACGTCAAAACCTGTCCGCTGGGTCGTTGAACGGAAGGAGCCAACGCTTGCATCCTTCCAGAGTATCAGTCAAAATATGTCACAGCGGCCCGGTACGGCGGAATCCACCAGGACCAGAGGCCGCAAGGAGAGTCTAGTGGCCAGCTCGATTGCGCGCACCGCAACCCTGTTCCGCAAGCTGCTCAGCGGCCGGAGGATCACCTACCGGCAACTGGAGCAGGAGGAGAACATCAACCGGCGCACCGCGCTGCGCTGGATCGCGGAGGCGCGGCGCGTCTTCGACGATGCCTTGCGAAGCGAGACGGGGGATACCGGGGAAAAGGAGTTCTGGCTGGAGACGCGGGGGGCGCACTGGATGGGCGCCTTCAAGTACCAGCCGCCCAAGCCGGAGGAGATCGCGTCGCTCGACAAGGCGATCAGGATCCTCCGGAAGGAAGGACTGACCCACGAGGAGGAGCAACTCACGGCGCTCCGCGGAAAGCTGCACGGCGTGGTCGAGAGGAAGGACCAGGCGACGCGAGTCGACAACGACGTGGAAGCGATCACCGACGCCTGGGGAATCGCATCGCGTCCGGGCCCGCACATCCGGGCGGACGAAGACGTGACCGCAACCCTCCGGGACGCCCTCCTGAGACAGCGAAAGGTCGGGTTCCGCTACCGGGGCGGGCCCGGCAAGACGGTGGAACCGGCGGGGCTTCTCTACGGCGGCGCCCCGCGTCTCGTCGGCAGGGAACAGGGAAGAGATCTCGCGCAGTACCGTCTCGACCGGATGAGCGACGTCAAGGTGCTGGACGAGGGGAACACGCTTCGGGAGGACGCCCTGCGGGGCTACCTCAGCACGCTTTTCGGCTCCTTCGGCGAAGAGCCGGTGAACGTGCAGTGGCGCTTCCATCCGGATGCCCCCGAGCCGGAGAAATGGACCTTCCATCCGACCCAGAAGGTGGAGAAGCAACCCGACGGCTCCGTAGTGGTGCGTTTCCGGGCGGGCGGCCTCGACGACATGGCGCGCCACGTCATCGGGTGGTGGGACTGGATCCAGGTGGACAAGCCAAAGGCGCTGCGGAAGGCCGTCCTGAAGATGCGGCTGGCCGGGCTGGCGCAGTTGCTCTACGAGTTCGCCGACCAGCGCACCGCGACCCGCGTCTGGAACCTGGCCGTCGAGCTGGGCGCCAACAAGGTCGACTACTGGGAATAACCGGAGCGCCAGCCAGGAGCGCCCAGGAGCGCGAGCCACGGCTCGGAGCGCCGGCCTCCGGCCGGCATCGCGGCCCCAGAGGGGAGCTTGTCAGAAATTACGTGTGTAGGAGGGGGATGATTAGTCAGCCGAGGAGGGCGACGAGATGACACGACCAGCGAGACAAGGGATCAGCGAGGAGCTGTTGGACGAGCTACTTGGGGGGGAGGATCCTCGTGAAGTGTTCCGGAAGGGGGAGCTTC
>MPMW01000070.1 GCA_002238705.1 Acidobacteria bacterium bin61
TGGTGAGCCGCCGCTACGAACGCGGTTCGCTGATCCTGACCTCGAACAAGAACGTGGGGAGCTGGGCGGAGGTGTTCGCGGGGGACGAGGTGTTGACCACGGCGATCCTGGATCGGCTCCTGCACCACGTGCATGTGGTCCAGATCAGTGGGCGGAGCTACCGGCTGAAGGAACTCGACGAGCTCCTGCGACCGTCGGCCGCGGAGGCGCGCCGCACCGAGGAAGAGGCGTGAAGGACGTGCATCAAGCGAAGCGGGATCCCGGGCATCACGCGGGTGCGCGCCCCTCCTCCCACGAGCGCTCGTTTCGATGGGGGGCCGGCGGCGTTCCGGTCGCTCCGCTCCCTACCCGCCGCCAGCCCCCCATCGAAACGACCCCTTCCGAACACGCCCAGCCCCCAAAGCAGCACTCCCGGTTCGTAAAAGTGGGTGTCTCCCAAGCTCGTAAAAGTGGGTGTCTCTTGACATCGGATCGGTTGCGTCCCACCGGCGTCGATATTCGGTTCGGTTGCGTCCCACCGGCGTCGATATTCGGTTCGGTTGCGTCCCACCGGCGTCGATATTCGGTTCGTCCATGAGAATAAAACCAACTTGGTTCTGCCATTTAGGGAGCAAGGTCGGGGACGCGAGCTCCGGTCGATATCCAGGGTCGGCGACCCCAGCTCCGGTCGATATCCAGGGTCGGCGACCCCAGCTCCGGTCGATATCCAGGGTCGGTGACGCAAGCTCCGGTCGATATCCAGGGTCGGCGGCGCAAGCTCCGGTCGATATCCAGGGTCGGCGACACCAGCTCCGGTCGATATCCAGGGTCGGCGGCGCAAGCTCCGGTCGATATCCAGGGTCGGCGGCGCAAGCTCCGGTCGATAACGCTGGTCGGCGACGGGGGGTCCGGTCGATAGCGGTGGTCGGCGGGCGGTGTCAAGCAATAGATAAAACTGGGCCACCCCCGGGGTGCCGGCCGGAGGCCGGCGTTCCCGTACCGGGTGGGCTGTGACGCTTAGCAGCGTCGCGCGGTTCCGCGGCCTGCGGCCGCGGGTGCCGGCTGAAGCCGGCGTTCCAAGCCGTTTCCGCTGTGGGGCTGAGGGGGGTGTCCCGTTCCGCTGCGCGATCTGAACGAGCGAGAAAGCGGTGTCAAGCGACATATAAAACTGGGCCACCCCCGGGGTGCCGGCCGGAGGCCGGCGTTCCCGTACCGGGTGAGCTGTGACGCTTAGCAGCGTCGCGCGGTTCCGCGGCCTGCGGCCGCGGGTGCCGGCTGAAGCCGGCGTTCCAAGCCGTTTCCGCTGTGGGGCTGAGGGGGGGTGTCCCGTTCCGCTGCGCGATCTGAACGAGCGAGAAAGCGGTGTCAAGCGACAGATAAAACTGGGCCACCCCCGGGTGCCGGCCGGAGGCCGGCGTTCCCGTACCGGGTGGGCTGGGGCGTTTAACCGCGTGGCGCGGTTCCGCGGCCTGCGGCCGCGGGTGCCGGCTGAAGCCGGCGTTCCAAGCCGTTTCCGCTGTGGGGCTGAGGGGGGGTCCCGTTCCGCTGCGCGATCTGAACGAGCGAGAAAGCGGTGTCAAGCGACAGACAAGACTGGGCTACCTTCACCGGAGCCCGGACGGCCTCGATTTGTGTGGAGCCGCCACGGAAAGCCGACGACCCCTCCGTCGCGCTACCGCGCCCAGGCCGCCTCCACCGGGAAGCCGTCCTTCCAGACGCCGGCAATCTCCGCGCTCCGGCTCAGGTCGGCCTCCAGGTCCCCGGCGACCAGCAGCAGGTCCGCGATCCGGCCCCGCTCCAGCCGGCCCCGGTCCTCGATCCCGAAGGCATCGGCGGCCGCCCCGGTCGCCGCCGCCAGCGCGTCGGCCACACTCAGCCCGGCCCGCTCCAGCAACCGCAACTCCCCGTGCATGGAGATCCCGAATCCGGTCCCCGGGTTCGGCGCATCCGTCCCGGCGAGGATTCGAACCCCGGCGGCGTGCAACCGGCGGACGCTCTCGATCGAGGCCTCGCTGGTTCCGGCCGGCCGGGGAAACGTCTGCGCGAGCGTCTGGCGCTGCATGTCCGAGACATCCTCGGGGTGCAAGTCCCGGAGCAACTCCGGACCCATGGACTCCCCCGCCGCCGCGAGCCGCACGGAGAGCGTCGGAATCACGAACACGCCCGCTTCGGCAAAGCGGGCGGCGTCCGCCTCGGAGATGACTTCGTCGCCCCAGACATGGACGAGCCCGTCCACTCCCATCTCGAGCGCCGCGAGCCCGTGCTCGAGCGAACTCACGTGCATGACCGCGAGGAGGTCCTCGGCGTGCGCGGCCTCGATCACGGCGGCGATGGTCTCCCGGTCGAGGGTCGGGATGTCCGCGCCGAAGGTGCTGCCGTCCTCCCAGATGATCTTGATCCAGTCGGAGCTCTCCTCCCTCCGCGCCGCGACGAATGCCGGCGCCTCCTCCGGACTGGTCAGCGTCTCCACCGGGACGCCGAACTGCGTCCCGTGCCCGCCGGGCGCGGTGGCCACGTTCCCGGCGGAGAAGAGGTCGGCCTCGTCGGTACGGGCCAGCCGCTCGCGGGCCGGCCGTTTCTGGGCGGCGAGAGACGGCGCCGTGAACTGGTCGAACACCGTGGTCACCCCGAAACGAAGGGAGTCGTTCAGCACCATCCCGTAGGTGTGGGTGTGGGCGTCGATCAGTCCCGGCAGCAGCGTGTGGCCGCGGCCATCCACCCGGGGAAGGCCGTCGGGAAGGGCGAGCCGCTGCCCGACCGCCCGGATTCGGCCGTCCTCGACCCACACGTCCCGGTGCGCCCGGAATTCCTCCCCGTCGAACACGGTCACGTTCACCACCGCGAAGTTCGTCTCCGGCAGCGGCCCCCCGGGCGGGTCCGCCGGTTCGGGCACCGGCAACATCATGAGCAGGGAGACGAACGCGGCGATCCCGGCCGCCGCGATCCACGGGTCGCGGCGCCAGGGGGAACGCTCGGCGGCAGTCACGTCGCTCACCTCCCCGAGAACCGCCGGAAACCGAGCGCCGCCGCCACCAGGCAGACCGCTGTCTGCCCGCCGAGGAGCACCAGGTGGAACCAGATCGGACGTCCCAGATCGAGGTCGATCACCTTGAGCGTCAGTTGGCCGAGGTGGAATGCCGGGAACACGATGGCGATGTCCTGCATGACGTTCGGGAGCATGTCGATCGGCACCCAGAGTCCCGAGATCAGCGACATCCCGATGAACACCAGGTTCACGACCGCCACCGCCGCCTGCTGCTTCGCCCAGGCGCCGATCGCCAGCCCGATGGCGCTGAACGGCAAGACTGCGGCGAGGATGATTCCGGCGAGGGAGAACCACTGCGAGCGGTGGAGTTCGACGCCGGCGGCGAATCCCGCGAGCAGGAAGAGCGCCCCGATCACCACTGCCCCGAAGATCGCTGCCGTTGCGACGCGCGCGAACAGGAAGGCGCCGGCCGGCATGGGTGTCGTCCGCTTCAGCAGGAGCGCCCCCGTGTCGCGTTCCTGGGCGAGCCCCACCCCGAAGCCGAAGATCGAGGGACCCAGGACGCCGAACACGCCGTAGGTCGCGAGCATGTAGGTCGGCGCCGCGAGCGATGGTCCGCCCGACTGGAACACCACCGCGAAGAACAGGTAGAAGAACACCGGGAAGAGAAGCGTCGGGATGGCGAAAGCGGGCAGCCGCAGCGAACTCAGGAACTGGAACCGCGTCTCGAGGAGGGCGATCCGCAGGTGCCAGAAGAGGGCGGGTCTGGTGTTGGCTGCCACCTACGCGCCCCCCTCCGGGTCCGCGCCGTCGCCGGTGAGCGCGAGGAACGCCTCCTCGAGCCCGACGCCGACCACGGTGAGATCGCTCAGCCCGGAATCGAGTTGGAACATCCGGCGCAGCAGGGCCTCCGGCGCTCCGGTCACGATTTCGAAATGCTGCCCCCTGGTCTCCGCGCTGGCGGTCTCGGGGAAGGCGCGCACCGTTTCCAGGCCGATGCTGGTCACGCAGCGCACCACCCGCCCGGCCGTGCGGGACTTGATCTCCTCCGGGCTCCCCGCGGCGATCAGCCGCCCGCGGTGGATCACCACGATCCGGTCGGCGAGCGCGTCCGCTTCCTCGAGGTAGTGCGTGGTCAGCACGGCGGTGCGGCCGGCCGCCTTGATCCCCCGGATCTCGTCCCAGAGGCGGCGGCGGCCGTCGAGATCCAGCCCCGCGGTCGGCTCGTCGAGGAACACGAGCTCCGGGTCGCCGGCGAGCGCCAGGGCGAACATCACCCGCTGCTTCTGCCCGCCGGAGAGCTTCCCGAACCGCCGGTCGCGGAGTTCCTGAAGGCCCGCCATTTCCAGGAGCCGCGCCGTCGGCAGCGGCGCCGCGTAGTAGGCGCGGAACAGCGCCAGGTGCTCCGCGACGGTGAGCGTTTCGGGAACCCCCGAGACCTGCAGCATCGCCCCCCGGCGTCGGCGCACCTCGGCGGCGTCCGGAACGCTCCCGAAGACCCGCGCGGCCCCGGACTGCAGGGTCAGCGTCCCGAGCAGCAGGCTGACCGCGGTGGTCTTGCCGGCGCCGTTCGGGCCGAGCACCGCGAGCACCTCGCCCTTCCGCACCTCCAGATCGAGCCGGTCGAGCGCCAGGACATCCCCGTAGCGGTGGCTGACGCCGGAGAGGCTCGCGAGCGGCGGGCCGGTTTCCGACGCGGCAGCGGGGGGTGTGGGATCCAATGGCGTGCTTCCGTAAACCTATCTTGGTCCTGAGCAATACGCGCCGGCGGCGCACTTCATTACAGTGTCCCGCGGGGTTCGGTCGCTAGAATCGCGCCCCCACGGACGGCAAACCCGCTTGGCGATCAGAACCCAGACCATCGGCGACCGGGTGAAGCGCCGCGAAGACCCGCGGCTCATCACCGGCCGGGCGCTCTACACGCCGGACATTCCGCTCGACGGCGCGCTCCATCTCGCGGTCGTCCGGAGCCCCTATCCGCACGCCGAGATCGTCTCGATCGAGACGGAGGAAGCCGCCGCGGCGCCGGGCGTCGCCGGGGTATTCACCGCGGCGGACATCCTCCCGACCCTGAAACGGCCCTTCCCGGTGGCCAAGGCGCCCGACGGCGGCGCGTTCACCGAGCTGCACATTCCGGCGCGCTGGGCGCTCGCCGACAAGAAGGTCCTTACCGTCGGCGATCCGGTGGTCGCCGTCGTGGCGGAGACCGCGGCCCAGGCGGCCGACGCCGCCGCGCTGGTGGACGTGGACTACCGGGACCTCCCCGGCGCGGGCGATTCCCGGGCGGCGCGCGCCGAGGGGGCGGAGCCGCTCTACGCCGAAGCCGAAGGGAACCGGGCGTTCGTCTGGGAACTCCACCCGGAGGGCGCGCCCGACGCCGCGACCGGAGAGGTCGAGGTCTCCCTCGATTTCCGGATCCAGCGGCTCATCCCGAGCGCCATGGAGCCGCGCGCGGTCGCGGCCCGGCTGGACGGCGACCGGGTGACGATGTGGACCTCGACCCAGTCGGCGCACCGCGTCAAGTCGAGCGTGGCGCGCATCCTGGGGATCCCCGAGGAACGGGTCCGGACCATCGCGCCCGAGGTGGGCGGCGGGTTCGGCGCCAAGGCGAACCTCTACGCGGAAGAAGTGCTGGTCCCCTGGCTGGCGCTGAAACTCGGTCGGCCGGTCCGCTGGTTCGCCACCCGCACCGAGGACTTCCAGACCACCACCCACGGCCGCAACCTGTTCGTGACCCTGGACGTCGCGGCCGAACGGGACGGGCGGGTCCGGCACTGCGACGTGGACGTCCTCTATGACTCCGGCGCCTACTTCAGCCGGCCCGGGCCCACCACGCCGTCGCTCACCGGGGCGATGATCGTGGGGCCCTACGACGTGGCCACCGCCCACGCGCACGCAGTGGGGGCCTTCACGAACACCGCGCCGAACGAGCCCTACCGCGGCTCCGGCCGCCCGGAGGCCACCTACCTGATCGAACGGGCGCTCGACGTGCTGGCCGGCCGGCTGGGGATCGATCCCGCGGAGATCCGCCGCCGCAACCTCATCCCGGCGCACAAGTTCCCCTACCGGACGGCGACCGGACTCACCTACGACAGCGGCGAATACGAGAGGGCGCTCGACAAGGCGCTCGAAGCCGGCGACTACACCGGACTCCGCGCCGAGCAGGCCCGGCGGCGCGCCGAGGGCGGCAAGCCGCTCGGCATCGGCCTCGCCTGCTACGTGGAGATCTGCGGGTTCGGGCCGTGGGAGGCCGGCGGCGTCACCGTCGAACCCGACGGCGCGGTGACGGTGCGGAGCGGGACGTCCCCGCACGGGCAGGGACACGAGACGGCCTGGGCGCAGATCGCCGCCGCCCAGCTCGGGGTTTCGCTGGACGACGTGACCGTGCTCCACGGCGACACCGACGAGTGCCCCCGCGGCATCGGCACCTTCGGCAGCCGCAGCGCTCCGGTGGGAGGGGCGGCCATCTTCAATAACGCCGAAACCGTGCGCGAGCGGGCGAAAGCGCTCGCCGCCCGCCTCCTCGAGGCCGCCGCCGAGGACATCCGCTTCGAAGACGGCCGCTTCTTCGTCGCCGGCTCACCCGCCCGCGCCGTGGGCTGGTCCGAGATCGCCGCGTTCGCCTACTCGGCGGACGCCCCCGAGGACGCGGCGTCCGAACTCACCGCCGACGTGGACTTCAAGCCGCCCGCCGAGACCTTCCCGTTCGGCACCCATCTGTGCGCTGTCGAGATCGATCCCGATACCGGCGCGGTCGAGATCGTCCGCTACATCTCGGTGGACGACTGCGGCCGGGTCATCAACCCGCTGCTCGCCGAGGGACAGGTCCACGGCGGACTCGCCCAGGGGATTGCCCAGGCGCTCTACGAGGACGCGGTCTACGACGCGGACGGCAACCTCCTGACTCCGACGCTCCTCGAGTACGCGGTTCCAAGGGCGGACATGCTGCCGAAGTACGAGCTGCACCGGACCGTGACCCCCACGCCGGTGAACCCGCTCGGGGTGAAGGGCATCGGCGAGGCCGCGACGATCGGTTCGACGCCCGCCGTCTGCAACGCGGTGATGGATGCGCTACGGCCTTTCGGGGTGGAGCACCTCGATACCCCGCTCACGCCGGAGAAGGTCTGGCGCGCGATGCAGGGCTGAACGGGGTCAGCCCCGGAGTCAAGCCGGTGGGCAAGAAGACGTTGACCGTGACGCAGCGGGCTCAGCTCAATTTCTGGACTGGATTCCACGGCTACGCGAGCAAGCGCGCGGTACGAATCGCACCTACCGCCCCTCAACCGGATAGCTCGATGGGGATAGCGATCGGAAAGGACGGCTTCCTGCTGATCGCCTTCGCAGTAACCAGGAACTGGGACGGTCGTTCCGAGCCCGAAATCCGCGCCTCGCTCGCGATATACAGCAAGAACCCAGAGGGCCACTTCACACTGCTGGGGAAGGAACGGGACGCCATCCACGAGGAGTTCGGCGACGAGTTGGACTGGATTACGAAGCCCCGTGTGCTCCAGCACACCATCCACCTACGGCGAGCCGTGGACTGGCGCAATCCAGACGTCCGCGAAGACTGCTACCGGTGGCTCGTGGAAAAACTGGACGGGCTCCACAAGGTGTTCCAGCCCCGCATCGAGCGACTCCCGTAACGCGCTCCTCCCGGCCTGCTCAGGCCTGACGGGGACGGGTCAACGCAAACCGGCCGTTCCGCCGTACACGCGCCCGCTGGAGCACGCCCGGTACTGCTCCCCTTTCAGGACCACTCGTCGCGGACTCGTCGCTCGCAGGAGAGTCCGTCGGTCCCACGCCCCCGCCACATACCAAACGCGTCCTCCCGCCGTCGCTGGACCGCCAGATAGCGAGTCAGCGCCCGGCGTACGGCTTCAGCGCGCGAAATGCCCTGATCTCGGCAGAGGTCCGCCAAACGGTCGACCTGCTCGTCCGGAAGTGAGATCTCTATCCGCATTTGCTGGTCGGACGATAGCCGCAATTGTCCGAGCACCCCTGAGCGAGGCACAGCGCCGTGAGCGCGGGTTTCGCGCTACCGCGCGATGCCGGCCGGAGGCCGGCGCTCCGAGCTGAGCGTGACTGCCCCCCTTGCGGGGCTATCTCGGTAGAGGTCCGCCAAACGGTCGACCTGCTCGTCCGGGAGTGAGATCTCGATCCGCATTTGCTGGTCGGACGATAGCCGCAATTGTCCGAGCATCCCTGAGCGGGGCGCAGCGCCCTGAGCGCGGGTTTCGCGCTACCGCGCGATGCCGGCCGGAGGCCGGCGCTCCGAGCCGTGGGTGCCCCCTTGCGGGGCTCCGGCCCGCGTGCCAGCCTTGACCCGACTTCGCCAAAACGTGATGTGGCGTGTTCGCAAGTCATTGACAATACGCCCGTTGGAGAAACGGGCGCCATCAGGCTGGCACTACGTTTGTGTGTTTGGGTCCGAATTCCGGCGGGTGCGCCGGCGGTGATGGTGGGGCTCGACGCCCACGGCCCGCGCGATCCGGGCCACCTGCGCCCGTGGGCGGGCGGCCCGCCGCATGACGATCCGCCGGCCCCTTTGCTCCCGGCTCGCGGGGGGCTGTCCTGCCGATTCACGATCAGCCGTCCGTTGGTCTCCCGGATCGTGGTGGTCATCCGCACCCAGGAATTCCGCGCGCAGGGAAAGCGATGCGCGACGGTTCGTCCGAGCGCCGCGTTCGCCCGCTCGCCGGTTCGCGGATCAGCGATTCGAAGAGACTACGGACCGGCTGAAGAGCAGACCCTCGGGAGCAAGGCTTTCTTCGTCGTCCACGTGCCCCGTGGAGATCTCCTGATCCGTGAACGGCGCGTGGGAGGGACCTACCCGCTCCACGACGGTCCGATCGTCCTCCCACCGGACATCAAGTACTCCAACCCGTTCCGACGCTTCCGACGCCTCCTCGGCCGCCAGGAGCATTCTCACGAAGAGTGGCGATTGAGACGTCACGATGACCTGCCGTTCCTCCGACAGGTCCAGAAGGAGCCGTGCGAGGTGCCGCAAGCGTCGCGGATGCACTCCGCTGTCCGGTTCCTCCAGGGTCACGACAGTACCGCTCCATGGGTTGACGGCAACCGCGCAGAGCGCCAGCGCTCGCAGCGTGCACTCCGAGACAACTCGCGACGAGCAGGAAACGCCTCCCTGCTGCACGGAAAGACGCAGCGTCCCGCGGGCGTTGTCGATATCCACCGACACGCCGTCAACATTCGGCACAACCTTGCGAAACCGACGGCAAACGCGCTCGAAATGCCGGGGACTCGCGCCGCGGAGACGGTAGAGAAACGAGGCGAGGGCCTCCCCGTGGACTCCGACGTCATCGACGGCCGCCGGCGCCTGCTCCTGACGCATCAGCAGTCGGGCCTCAAAGTGGTACGACCGCCAATTGGCGAGTTCGGTGCGGGCGTAATCCAGCCACACATAGCCGCGCCCGCTCAGCCTCCGATCCGACAGGAGGGCATGGTTCAACCCCAGGGCCTCTTCGCGAGGGTCCGCCGGTCGCCCTTTCCGTCGAACGCGGAGTGTCGAGCCCACTCGCTGGATGACCGGGGCGCCCCGGGGTGCGCCGGACCCACCGAGTTGCGCGAGGTATTCGTCGGCGACTGCGAGCTCCCCAGTCCGATAGTTGATGCGCGGCTCGATGCGGTACCGGTACCCACCGCCGGCCGTGTCGAGGTCCGCCTCCAGAATGAATGTGCCGGTTTCCCGGGCCAACTGCGCCGGGAATCCGCCGGGGTCGAACGGCAGGGCCTCGAACGCGAATCCGCGCGGCGGAAACCGCGCCTGGAGGGCATCGTTCAGCGTGGGTGCGTTCCCGAGCAACGAGAGCGCCTGGACGGCCTCGAGGACGTTGCTCTTGCCGGCGGCGTTGGGACCAAAGAGGATCCCAAGCCCAGGAAGTTCGACCGACACGTCGCGGAGCGACTTGAAGTTGCGGACGGTCAGGCGGCGCAGCACGGTTTCATCCTACCGGTCGGCGCGATGGGACCGCGTGGCTCAGATCGAATACGGCACCCGGATTTCCGGCTCGTCCGGCCGAAAGTCCTTCGTGTTCCGGGTTCCGAGGAGACCACCGATGCGGCGGGCGCTGGCCCAAAGGATCGCGTCGGGCAGGGGAATGCGGCACTCGCGTCGGATGGTGACCGCGATCTCGCTCACCGCTTCGTCAATGGCGACGAGCCGAAAACCGTTCCGAAAGGACCGAAGTCGCCCGGCCGCCTCCTGACCCGCCGCGCCGGCCATCACTTCCATCCACATCGTTCCTTGGCGTGTCCCCATCGCGGCTCACGCCGGTCCGAAACCGAATGGACACCCCGTGACGTTGGTGGGACGTAGCCCCGTCAGGCCAGGGTTCGCGCTGCCGCGCGATGCCGGCCGGAGGCCGGCGCTCCGACTGCTGAGCGTGCGTGCCCCCCTTGCGGACCTCGGGCCCGCGTGCCGGCCTGAAGGCCGGCGGTCCCGGGCGTGTCCTCGTGAAGCGACAGAAACCGTCGCTCCTGCATCTCCGGGGCCGGCCCCGGTACTACGAGTTCGCCGGCGGCTTGCCCATGCCTTTGACGACCTCCATCGCGGTTGCGACAAAACCTGACACATCGGCGAGATTGGAGGGGAGGATGATGGTGTTGTTGGTTCGCGCGAGGTTGCCGAACTCGGACACGTACTGCTCGGCCACCCGGATGCGGGCGGAATCGAGCCCGCCGGGCAAGGAAATCGCATCGCCGACCTTGCGGATCCCCTCGGCGGTGGCCTCGGCGACGGCTCGGATGGCGTTGGCCTCACCTTCTGCCTCGTTGATCTGCTTCTGGCGCTGGGCCTCCGATTCCCGGATGACCCGCTGCTTCTCGCCTTCGGCGCGGTTGATCTGCGATTCGCGGTCGGCCTCGGACTCGAGGATGGTGGCCCGCTTCTCGCGTTCCGCGCGCATCTGCTTCTCCATCGCGGCCAGCACGTCCTGCGGCGGTGCGATGTCACGGATCTCGTAGCGGAGGACCTTCACCCCCCACGGGTCGCTGGCACGGTCCACTTCCTCGACCACGGACGCGTTGATCGTGGCCCGCTCCTCGAAGGTGCGGTCGAGGTCGATCTTGCCGACCTCGCTACGAAGCGTGGTCTGCGCGAGCTGCGCGATCGCGAACCCGTAGTCGCCGATACCGTAGGAAGCGCGGCGAGCGTCCACGACCTGCAGGTAGAGCACGCCGTCCACGGAGATCTGGACGTTGTCGCGGGTGATGCACACCTGTTGCGGAACGTCGATGGCGCGCTCCTTCAGCGAGTGCCGGTAGGCGACTCGATCGATGAAGGGCACCAGCAGGTGGAAGCCGGCCTTGAGGCTGTCGTGGTAGCGGCCCAGCCGCTCCACCACGAACACCTGCTGCTGGGGCACGACCCGGGCGGTCCGGAAGAGCGTGATCACAACGACCACGGCGATCAATCCGGCAACGATTTGAAATGGCGTCACAGACTTTTTCCTTTTTTCAGCGGCTCCGCGTCAGCGGAGCGTTATTCGGGCTCGACAAACAGGGTGATTCCTTCCATCCGCGCCACCCGCACGCGGCTTCCGGCTTCGATCGCCTGTCCGGACGCCGTGCGCGCGGTCCAGCGCGATCCGCGGAACTCCGCGTGTCCCGGCTTGTTCGGCAGGATTTCCGAAGCGGCCGTCCCGGTCTCTCCCACGAGCGAGTCGCTACCGACCGGAGTCTTGTCCGCCGAAACCGTGAGGCGCCGCCTTACGAAGAAGGCCGAAGCCGCAAGGATGGAGAAAACCAGGAACTGCGGCGCCAGGCCGGTCATGCCGACGCCGGCCAACAGGCCGACGATGATCGCCGCGAGGCCCGCAAAGAGCAGCCAGAGTTCGCCGCCGGCCAGTAGCTCAACGAGCGCCAGGACGATCCCGGCGCCAATCCATATCCACCAAGCCACGTCCGGACTCTAGCAACCCGTCAACTCGCAAAGGGACTCCGGTCCGGCTCCGCGCCGATCTCGAGCCCCCAGGCGGACCACCCCGCAACTTCCCGTCTGGCAAAGAGTTCGATCTTCTTCTGCTCCGGGAACATCCGCTCGATCCGCCGCCGTACTTCCTCCGGCTTGGCCGAGTGCGGACCCCGCTCCGCGTGCACCAGTTGGCGTTCGTTCCGCGCGCCCCGCGGCGTCGGGATGCGGCCGCGCCGGAACACCAGGCACAGCTCGCACTGGCTCATCGTGTAGAAGCCGGGATTCACCCGGCCCTTGTCCCAGACGAAGGCGACGGTCGCCCAGTCGAATCCCCAGGACTTGCCGAGCTCGATCGCCTGGTCCAGGTGGGGGCTCGTCGCCCACAGGAAGAGGAGGCAGTCGTCCTCCGCCAGCTTGCCGACCCGCAGCCGCTTCAGGTCACCCAGCGTGACGGTGGAGTAGTGTCGGATCGCCCCGCCGGTATCGCCGCTCGCGGGACCCGCGTGCTGCAGTTGGCCCTTGTAGTCCCAGGGCGGGTCGGCGTAGATGATCCCGAATCGTTCCCGGGGGAACGGCGGAAAGTCCGGCCCACTCCTCGGCGCCACGCTGCGGCTCCCTTCAGAGCGCCTGCGCGAAATCGGCGATCAGGTCCTCCGCCGCCTCCACCCCGGTCGAGAACCGCATCAGCCCCTCGTTGATCCCCATCTCCGCCCGCGCCTCGGGGGGAAGGCCGCTGTGGATCGCGGCGGAGGGCCGGATGATCAGCGATTCCACGCCCCCGAGGCTTGCCGCCACCGTGGGCAGCTCGAGGCGCGACGCGAAGTCGTCCGCGGCTTCCCCGCCGCCCGCGTGCACGAACGCCATCATCCCGCCGAATCCTCCGGTCAGCAGCCGCGCCGCCCGCTCGTGCTGGGCGTGGGAGGCGAGGCCGGGATAGTGGACTTCCTCGATCTCCGGGCGGCCTTCCAGAAAGCGCGCCAGCTCCAGCGCGTTCGCCGACTGCCGGCGCACCCGCAGGCCGATCGTCTTGAGCCCCCGCTCCAGCAGCACGCAGGCGTGGGGATCGAGGGATCCTCCGAGGTGGTCGAGCGTGAGCTTGATCCGGCGGATCCGCTCCGCACTCCCCGAGACCGAACCCGCCACCAGGTCGTTGTGCCCGTTCATGTACTTGGTGCAGCTCTCCATCACCAGGTCGAAGCCGAGCTCGGCCGGCCGGCAGAGCACCGGGCTCGCGAAGGTGTTGTCGATCACCGAGATCAACCCGTTCGCCCGCGCGAAGGCCACCACCGCCTCCAGGTCCGCCATCTGGACCAGCGGATTCGTCAGGGTCTCCACGTAAACCAGGCGCGTGGTGGGCGTCATCGCCGCTTCCCAGGACGCCGGATCCTGGGGGTCGATCTTGGTGTGAGTGATGCCCCAGCGCGGCAGGTCGTGCTCCAGCATGTTGGCGGTGCCGCCGTAGACCACGTCCTGGACCAGCAGGTGATCCCCGGCGCCCAGGAAGGTCATGAGCGCCGACGAGATCGCCGCCATCCCGCTCCCGGTGACCAGCGCGTCCTCGGCGCCCTCCAGCGAGGCGATCCGGCGGTGCAGCACCGCGTGGTTCGGGCTGTTCGACAGCCGCAGGTAGCCGACGTCGTGGTACTCCTCGCCGTGGTACTCGAAGTTCGCGGTCTGGAAGACGGGGGTCGAAACCGCGCCGAACGGCCGGGGAGCGAGCGCGCCCTCGTGAACGGCGCGGGTGTCGAGACTCTGGGAACGATCGTCGTCGGGCAAGGGAGGTCCTTTCAGGAGCGGGAGGGGACAGCGGACTCGTAGGCGGCCGCCATCAACGGATTCTCGACCAATTCCACCCGGATCACGCCTGCGAAGCCCGCCGGCAGCCGCCGCGCCAGCTCACCATGGACGTAACGGCACAGGAACTCGGTCGTCGTGTTCTCGCCCGGAAACGTCTCGTCGAGATCCGCGTAGCGGAGGGGGGCAAGCGCCTCGCCGAGCGAGTCCTTCGCCCAGGCGAGGTCGAGCAGCACCCCGTGCTCATCCAGTTCGGGACCGCGGAACTCGGCGGTGACCGCGTAGGTGGCCCCGTGGCGGTTCTGCGCCGGGCCGAACATTGCGCCCCGCAGCGAGTGCGAGCACATCACGTGGTCCCGGACGGAAATGCTGAACACTGGGGAAACGCCTCTGGCGGCGCCCGACTCTAGCAGCCGGTGGCAAGGGTCACGCGGCATTCGAACGCCGATCCATCCCGTCTGAAACGGGCCGCTCGCGGCCCTCGTCGTTGCATTTCCGTCGGAATACACACGGTATTCCTCCGCCATGCGCGTGTCCTCCCGCCCACCCCGCCGGCATGAAAAGCGGCATCCGCGTTTGAAGCCCTTTGACAGCCTGTGGTGAAACCCGCGTGAGCGCCGAGACGGACGAGGCGCCCGGCTGACGAGGCGCGTGAGGCCGGAATACCCGGTGTATTTCGGCCGAAACGCAACGATGAGCGCCGCAAGGCGGCGCGGTTCAGGCGGGATGGATCGCCCGTCGAACGCCGCGTGGGTTTTGCCACAGGCGGTTAAGCCGACGAGCGTGATTCCGTTCGCGGCCTGCGGCCGCGGTGCCGGCTGTTTCCGGAGCAGAGCGATAGCTCT
>MPMW01000071.1 GCA_002238705.1 Acidobacteria bacterium bin61
TTGAGGGTCCACGAATCCTGCCCGTAGATCGCGGTGAGGAAGATGTCGTTGATGCCGGTGTTCGGGGTGTTGTAGATGTCCACCTCGCTGGGGACGCCGTCAACGTCGCGGTAGAAGATGTCTTCCGGCTGCATCCGCAGGAACTTGCGGCGCTCCCGGTAGATCTCGGTGCCGATCTTGAAGGTGTGCTGTCCGGCCAGATCGTCCGCGAAGTAGGTCAGGTTGCCGGAGATCTGCGGCTTGGTGACGTTGCGGAGGTGGTAGTAGTTGTTCGCATTGGTGAGGTCACCGGTGTTGACCTCGAGGCGCCCGGCGGGAAGGCCCTCCACGCTCTCCGACTTCGTCGCGGTCGGGAAGAGCGGGAACTGGTTGATCCAGTGGCTGAGCTGCACGTTCAGGAAGGTCTTGTCGGTGACGACGTTGGTGTACTCGAACTTCATCGGCTTGTTGACCGAACTCTGGTACCACGCGGCGTCCAGAGGCACCGAGGGACCCAGGTTCCGCTCCGCCTGCAGCTTGGTGCGCCGGTTGAAGAAACCGATCAACTGGCTGGAGTCGGTGAGCTGGTAGGTCGCCTTGGCGGTCCAGTTGCCGAGCTGGGTGGTCGCCGGGTCCGGGTTCCCGATGGTCAGCTTTTCCTGGTGGTTCAGCCGGTAGCCGCCGTAGAACCAGGCCTTCCCCGGATAGAGCGGTCCGCCGATCCCGATGTTGATGTCGCTCTGGAGCGTGATCGGGTTGCCGGCTTCGAGGCCGTCGCCGCCGGCCTTGTAAGGGCCGAGCGTGCCGCCGCCGCTCCGCAGCGAATCCGGGACGTTGTCGCCGACCGTCGAGTCGTTCTCGAAGTCCACGTAGATGTCGCCGCCAAACCGGTCGCCACCGGACTTCACGGTGAGGTTGAAGAAGGCGCCGAGCCCGTGGGTTTCACCCATGTTGCCGGAGCCGCCGAGCTGGAAGTCCTCGAAGCTGCCGTAGTCGAAGTAGCCGGCGTTCCCCGAGGTCGTTTCGGTGACGTTGATGCCCTCGAGCAGGGTGCGGTGCTGGTCGCCGAACCCGAAGGCCTGGAACCCGGTCTGGGTGCCGGTGTGGGACCCGCCCACGTCGTAGCCCTCCATCTGGAAGCCGGGGGCCTGCGCCATCGCCGCCCAGATGTCGCGGGCGTTCGGGATGTCCTCGAGGAGTTCCTCGGTGAAGTTCACGCCGGTGGCGGTGGTCTTCACGTCCACGACCGGGGCCTCGCCGGTGATGGT
Source organism: Acidobacteria bacterium bin61 (assembly GCA_002238705.1). Classification (GTDB taxonomy): domain Bacteria; phylum Acidobacteriota; class Vicinamibacteria; order Marinacidobacterales; family Marinacidobacteraceae; genus Marinacidobacterium. Next base: position 1,248 of record MPMW01000071.1, read on the forward strand.
GATCGTCTCCTCGAGACCGCCGACTTCGAGCGTCGCGTTCACCGTCAGGGTGGTGTTCAGGGTCATCTGGATGTTCTCCCGGACCACCGTGCTGAAGCCGCCGAGAGAGAAGGTGACCGAATAGACCCCGGTGGGCAGCGCCGGGAACGCGTAGGTGCCCTGACCGCCGGTGACCGCCACCTGGTCCTGGATCATCGCCGGACTGGAGGCGGTGACCGTCACGCCCGGAAGCACCGCTCCGGTCGCGTCACTCGCCGTCCCGACAAGACGTCCGCGCAATTCCTGCGCGGCGGCCGGAGCCGCCAGTGAGCCCGCGATCCCGAGAATCACGAGCCAGCTAAATCGTGTACGCATCAGTCACCTCCGTGGTGAACGGGGAATCTCCTTCCTTCATCGGTTGAGGGTCTGGCCAGTATAGGGACCGCCCGAAAGGGGTGGCAAACGGAAGTGTCAGGGGGTGCGCCGGCCCTGATAGCGGCACGACGCCGGGGACCGCCAGCCTTCAGGCCGGCACCGCGGCCGCGGGCCGCGAACGGCATGACGCTGACCGCGACCAGGCGCGAAACCTCCCCCACCGCCATCGCCCACCGCAGCGGTACGCGGTATCCTGCTTCATGCAATGAAGATGGAAACTGAACTGAATTCTGGAAATGTGGTGGCTGGACATCGTGAGATCCGGTCACTGTGCGTCTACTGCGGGTCCTGGAGCGGAACCGATCCCGGATTGGAGCACTTTGCGCGGGCCTTCGGCTCCGCCTGCGCCGACCGAGGCATCGAACTCATCTACGGCGGCGGCGGCATCGGCCTGATGGGCACGGTGGCGAAGGCGGCGCTCGCGGGCGGCGGACGCGTGGTCGGCATCATTCCGCGCTCACTGATGGAATCGGAGCTCGCGGAGTGGGACGCGACGGAACTTGTCGTTGTCGACAGCATGCACGAACGCAAGCAGCGCATGTTCGACCGCGCCGACGGCTTCGTGGTGTTGCCGGGCGGCTTCGGCACCCTCGACGAGACGCTCGAGATGATCACCTGGCGACTTCTCGGCTTCCACGACAAGCCCATCGTGCTGGCGAACCATCGAGGCTACTGGGATCCACTCCTGTCACTGTTCGACCACATCGTGACGACCGGATTCGCCGGCGCGGATGCCCGCACCCTCTACACGGTGGCGCATTCTCTCGACGAGGTCTTCGACCGGCTGAACGCCGCGACAACACGCCTCCGCGCCAGCGCGTAGCGGCCGCCAGTTCGCAAGGGCGGCGGGACCAGGCGGACGATGCGGAGTCGTACCCGCCGCCCTCACGGCACCGCGAGAAACCGAATCCCGGAGGCCGGCAGGCGATGCCGCCGCCTCAGAACCAGCGTTCGAGTGCTTCCTGCGGAGTTACCGCCGGGAGCGGTGACGCCGACACGGGGGACTTCATCGCGGAACTGGTCCGGTTCGTAGCCGTCGCGCCCGCGGACACGGCGGCCGTCCACTACGCGGTTTCGCTTCCGATGACGGACTTCGAAGACGCCATGCAGGTCGCGGCCGCCCGCGCCTGCGGGGCGCAGCGCATCGTCACGAGGGACGTCCGGGATTTCGTCCGGTCGCCGATCCCGGCCCTGACACCCCAGGAAGCCCTCGCCGAGTGGTTCTGAGCCCGCGTCCTGGATGGGACTTCGGGATCGGCGTGGGGAGACGGGCGGTGCGGGCAGGGGGTGTCTCCGGGCGACGGCCCCGGATTCCGAAGCGTTACCGGGCCTGGTCCCGGACTTCGATCCCCTCGTCGAGCGCGGCGAGATAACCGTCGTAGGCGAACAGGCGATTCCGGCGTTGGCCGGTGAGTTCCCGGGCGATCTCGTGCTTCACCAGGGTGTCCATGGCGGAGGCTGCCGTTCCGTAGGCCATTCGGGTCATTGCGCTCGCGGCCCGCAGCGAGAGGATCGGACGCTCCTTCAGGGCCCCGTGAACGCGAATCGCGGAACCCGTGCGCCGGCCCGCCACCCGCGACAGCCGGTCCCGGTCGCGCTGGAACATCCCGGAGAGCCGTTTGGCCGTTTCCGTGGCGTGATCCGCGACCTCCTTCACGCCTTCCAGAAAGAACCCGATCCAGGCTTCCCAATCGCCGGTCCGCCGGACGTCGTTGAGCAGTTCGTAGTAGGTCGCACGATGCTCCTTGAGGTACAGGCTGAGGTAGAAGAGGGGTTGCCGGAGCACGGCGGCCTGGCACAGAAGGAGGGTCACGAGCAGGCGGCCGATCCTGCCGTTCCCGTCGAGGAACGGGTGGATCGTCTCGAACTGCGCGTGTGCGAGCCCCGCCCGGACCAGTACCGGAAGGTCGTCCGCCTCATCGTGGAGGAACGGTTCCCAGGCGGTCATGCAGTCCTGCACGGCATCGGCTGGGGGAGGGACGAAGTTGGCGTTCCCGGGCCGGGTGCCGCCGATCCAGACCTGCGAGCGGCGGAATTCACCGGGGTCCTTGTCGCTGCCCCGGCCGCGGGCCAGCAGCACGCCGTGGATTTCCCGGATCAGACGGTTCGAGAGCGGGAGACCCCCGCGCAACCGCCCGAGGCCGTGGTCGAAGGCCGCTACGTAGTTCGAAACTTCGCGGACGTCGTCGAGCGGCGCCCCGGGTGCTTCCTCCAGTTCGAAGAGGAGGAGGTTGGACAGCGACGACTGGGTACCCTCGATCTGCGACGAGAGCACGGCCTCCTTGCGGACGTAGGAGTAGAGGAACAGGGCCGGGTTCGGAAGCAGGCCCGAGATGCCGTCAAGGCGGCCGAGGGCGATGTTGGCGCCTTCGAGCGTCCGCTGCAGCGGACCATCCAGTTGAAGGGGCGGGTCGGGCGGCAGGGGCGCCGGCACGAAGGCACGGACCTGTTCCCCGGTGGTGGTGATGATCCGGTAGGCGCCGGTTGTCCGTGGCATCGTGGTCCCTCGTCCTGAATCAGGATTTGAAACAGCGCATCTCCTAATGTCAAATCGTGAGGAAAATCGGAATAACGGTTCCAGATATCCTTGTCACTGAAATAAGGGATTGCCTTGTTTCAACAAAGGATTCTACCTTGGAATAAGAAAGAGGGTCGGAACAGGGAAAGACGTTGGGTGGGCTCGAAATGCGACCCGGCTGGTGGTTGGGGTCGGGTGGCGGAGGATCGGAGTGGGGCGGAGTCGTGAGTCTCCCTGGTGGAGCCGGTCGAAGGGCCGGGGAATGGACATGACGCTGGCGGTCCAGATCGTGGATCAGCGTGTCTCCGGATCGTCTGGTTGGCTGTCTTCTTCCTCGTGGGACGGAGCACCGAGACCCGCTCGGCACCCGGGATCGGCGACCGGACGAAGTTCCGGACGTTCCTCGTCACGATGTGCTGCGCCCCGCAGGCGCGGGCGGCCGCGACCGGCATGGCGTCTTCGAAGTCCGTCATCCTTGGGGAAAAATGGCGGAACGCGCTCGAAACCATCGCGGCGTTCCTCCGCGCCCGGAGCAGCCCCGGCGCGGTGCGGCTCGGCGGGAAGAATTCCGGCGGTCCGTCGCGACTCGGTTCGGCTCAAAGTGAGCGCTGTGCACGCCCGAACGTCAGTCGTGGCTCCGCTTCTCCAAGGCCGTCAGGCCCGCGCTCGTTCGCCCCTGTATTCACGCACCGCACGCCGCTTCCCCACCCGGATCACGTGCGGCGCCACGATCGCATCGTTGTCCGGCGCTGGCTCTTGCCCGATCGCCTTGGCGTGCTGGACGACGCTCGCGAGCCTTCCCAGCTTGTCGCTGCCGGCCACCGCTCGCGCATCTCCTCCGTAGTAGTCGAACCACGGCAGACCGCGAGCGGTGTAGTCCCGCGCCGTCGGCGGCTCGCTCGGCGGCCGCGTGCCGGTGACCGTCATCCACTGGGTCGTGTTCAGCAACGAGACGAAGCAGCGGCTGCCGTGTCGCTGGTCCCAAACGTCGAGCCCGTAGGGGTCGTCATAGATCTGCTGCTTCATCCGGCCGCCCGGCGCAAGGCCCATGGAGGCCTTCGCGGGGGGGGCCTCCGTGGACGCGGCGTAACACACGCCGGAGTCGAGCCACGCGTCCCGCTCCGATCGCAGGGCCTCGTACCGCACCGCCTTCATGGGGTACGCCACCAACTGCAACCCGCCGTGCACCGCGGCCCCGGTCAACTGTTCCTCGACCGTGAAGCCTTCGCCGAGGGGCATGGCGACGAACTGGCGGATGACCCCCTCGTTGACGCAGTAGCCGTCGAGCCACGGCTGCTCGGGCAGGACCGCGTAGTCCTGCGGGTCGCGGTTCAGATGGTCCACCCAGGAATCGCCCGTGATCGCACAGATCTTGCCGGTCGCCACCTTCACCGCAAACGGATAGCCCGAGTCGAAGTTGATCCACAGCGCCTCGGCCTGGTGCATGGGAGCGATCACGCCGCCCCGTTCCCGCCACGATTCCGGCAGTCGTTCCGCGTAGTCGTCGAGATGGCGCAGCGGAAACCTGCCGAGGCCCGGCGGCAGCGGGTAGTCGTGGCCGTCATCCGGGATGCGCAAGGTGCGCTGGAATTCGATGCTGCAGCGCGCCGCCTCGTGGACCTCGGGGAAGCTGAGTTCCAGCCGGTTGTCTTCCATCACGATCATGGACGTTTCTCCTTACCAGTTGCCGTCGCGCACTTCGCGCACGACCCGAAGCAGCGCCTCGTCGGGCGCTTCCTTCAATTGACGGATCAGTTCTGCGAACAGCCGCGGCCGTTTGCGGATGATCGCCTGCAAATCGGCGGACACCTTGCCCGCGAGCGCCACCATGACGTCCGGGTCTTCGCCAAGCTCCTTCGCAAGGCGCACCGTCGTCGCCTCCGACGGCGGCGCCACCTCACCGCGTTCGATCTTGCTGAGGTAGGCCGGCTCGATGCCGACTCGCCTGGCGACCTGGCGCACCGAATAGCTCCGGTCGTCCTCGCGCAGACGTTCGCGGATCCCGCGGACGGTTGGTCCGAAGTGCGTCATGTGTCGTAAATACTACACGGTTTGAATTCGAAGACGAACCCGGACGCGGGGGCGGGTCCTGGTGTCGCAGTCGGTCCCGAGCCACCGTTCGCCCGTGGGGCTCACCGGCGCGAGGGGCTGCTAGATTCGCCACGGCCAACCCATGAACCACAGCCAGATCGTCAGCTTCATCTGGGGCGTGGCGGACCTGATCCGCGACACCTTCAAGCGCGGCAAGTACCAGGACGTGATCCTGCCGCTGACCGTGCTGCGCCGGCTCGACGCCGTGCTGGCCCCCAACAAACCGAAGGTGCTGGAGGTCCAGGCGCGGTTCGAGGGGAAGATCGAAAACCTCGACCCGCAGCTCCGGCGCGCCTCCGGGTTCGCCTTCTACAACACCTCCCGCTTCGACTTCCGGAGGCTGCTCGAGGACGCTCCCCACATCGCGCAGAACCTGCGCAACTACATCGCCGGGTTCAGCCCCAACATGCGCGAGGTGCTGGACCACTTCGACTTCGACAACACCATCTCGAAGCTCGACGAGTCGGGTCTCCTGTTCCAGGTCATGCAGCGTTTCGGCGACCCCAGGGTGGACCTCCACCCGGACGCCGTCGACAACGCGACGATGGGCACGATCTTCGAGGAACTGATCCGGAAGTTCAACGAAGCGCAGAACGAAAACCCCGGCGAGCACTTCACCCCGCGCGACGTGGTCCATCTCATGGTGGACCTGCTGCTGGCCGGCGACGAGGAGCGGCTGCGCACGAAGGGCGTGGTGCTGAGCGTCTGCGACCCGTGCTGCGGATCGGGCGGCATGCTCACGATCGCCAAGGAACACCTCACCGTCGGAGAGGCCCGCGACGGCACGCCGCTCGGCGACGCCGTGAACCCGGACGCCGACATCCACCTGTTCGGCCAGGAGGTCAACCCGGAGACCTTCGCCATCTGCAAGTCGGACCTCTTCATGAAGTCGGCTGACGGCCGTGACGCGGAGAACGTCCGCTTCGGGAGCACGCTCTCGAGAGACCGCCACGCCAGCGTCAACTTCGACTACCTGATCGCCAACCCGCCCTACGGCAAGGACTGGAAGCGCGACCAGGACGCCGTCCGGGCCGAGCACGACCGGGGTCCCGCCGGCCGCTTCGGGCCGGGGCTGCCGCGGATCAGTGACGGCCAGTTGCTGTTCCTGCTGCACATGCTGGCGCACCAGAAGGAGCCGGCCCAGGGCGGCTCGCGGGTCGCGATCATCATGAACGGCTCGCCGCTCTTCACGGGCGACGCCGGTAGCGGCGAGAGCGAGATTCGCCGCTGGATCCTCGAGAACGACCTCCTCGAAGCGCTGATCGCGCTGCCCGAGCAGCTCTTCTACAACACCGGCATCGCAACCTACGTCTGGGTGCTCACGAACCGGAAACGTCCCGAACGGCGCGGCAAGGTCCAGCTCATCGACGCGACCTCCTTCTGGGTGCCCTTGCGCAAGAGCCTGGGCGCCAAGCGCCGCGAGGTCCCGTTCGAGCGGAAGGAGGAAATCCTGCGCCTGCTGGCGGACTTCGAGGACGGGGCGACCCGAAGCGTCAGCGAGAACGGCGAAGAACGCGAGAAAGCTGTCGGCCGCATCTACCCGACCACCCATTTCGGTTTCCGGAAGATCACCGTGGAGCGGCCGCTTCGGCTTGATTTCCAGGCGAGTCCCGACCGGATCGCCCGGCTCGACGGGGAGCGCGCCTTCGCCAACCTGGCCGTCTCGCGGAAAAGGGGCGAGGCCAGGGCGAAGGACGAGGAAGCGGGCCGCCGGCAGCAGGATGCGATCCGATCTCTGCTGCAGGGCCTGCCGGATCAGCTCTTCCTCGACCGGGCGGATTTCGAGGCCGAGCTCTCGCGGGCAGCGAAGAAGGCGGACGCGAAGCTCGCGGCCCCCATCCGGAAGGCCATCCTGTCCGCCCTGTCGGAGCGCAACGAAGCGGCGGAGATCTGCCGGGACAAGCAGGGCCGTCCCGAGCCGGACCCGGAACTCCGGGACACCGAGAACGTGCCGCTCCGGGAGGATGTCGAAACGTTCTTCGAGCGCGAAGTGACGCCTCACGTTCCCGACGCCTGGATCGACACCACCCGCCGGGACCCGCAGGACGGCCAGGTCGGGCTCGTGGGCTACGAGATCAACTTCAACCGGTACTTCTACGAGTACCGGCCCCCACGTCCGCTGGAGGAGATCGAGGCGGACATCCGGCAGGTGGAGGAGGAGATCGTGGACATGTTGCAGGGGATGACGCGCTGATTGCCACGCGTACCGGTATGCGGTACACTCGTGCATGATTCAGGGGTTTCGCCACCGTGGTCTCAGGCGCTTATACGACAAGGGAGATCCGAGTCGAGTGGGCGCCAACATTGCGGATCGCGTTTCACTTGCCCTGGCGGACCTGGACGATGCCCGGGCGCCTTCCGACCTCGACTTGCCCGGCTACCGGCTCCATCCGCTGAAGGGCGACCTCAGGGGGTTCTGGAGCATCTCGATTTCCCGCAACTGGCGGATTATCTTCCGCTTCAACGATGGCGATGCCTACGACGTCGACCTGATTGACTACCACTAGAACTGGAGGCGGCAACATGCCGATGAGCAATCCTCCCCATCCGGGCCGCAGTATCCGCGAGAACTGCCTGAATCCCCTTGGCTTGAACGTGACCGAGGCGGCGAAGGTGCTCGACGTTGCCCGTCACACCCTTTCACGGATCCTCAACGGCCACGCGGCGATTTCGCCGGAGATGGCCATTCGGCTGGAGAAGGCGGGGTGGTCCAATGCCGAGTTCTGGCTGCGGCGGCAGGCCACCTACGACCTCGTGCGGGCGCGACAACAGGAACACCGAATCCGCGTGGAGCGATATCAACCGCAGGCGACGGCGTCGTGATGGGAAGGCGCCCGGCCACCCAAGACCCCTGCGCTTGAAGAAACGACACACCCCACCGGGATCGTCCGTAGCTCCGGGCCACGACACTTGGGCCGAGGCGCCGGAATTACCGACTTCTGAGTGGGCAGCGGAGACCGCGGCGTTCCTCAACATCCTGGCGCTCGGCGAACGTCAAATCGAAACCGGTCGCGTGCAGCCCGCCGCGGAGGTCTTCGTGCAACTTCGGAAGCGCCTGCGGGACAGGAGAACGCTGCCACGATAATGTCGGCAGTTATGCATAACTGCCGACAATTTGCACAGACAGCGTGTTCCGCGCTATCTTGCCGCCGTGAATGAACCAAAAGGGCGGCAAGAAGACACAACTGCCGACGTTTTCATGCAATCGGAACTCCGAAACGTCGCCAAACTGCGAGGCCTCGGTGAGCAAGCGTTCTTCCGCGCTCGCGATGCCGCGGAACTCGGTGTCCCTTCCGGGGAACTGCGCCGCCTGGTGGACGACGGGTCCCTGACGCGCGTGGCGCGCGGGCTCTATCGGTTCGCCGACGCGGACCCGACCGAGCACTACACCGACGCGGCGGTCTGCGCCCGGGTGCCGGGCGCCATCGTCTGCCTGCTGACCGCCCTGCGAATCCACGAACTCGGTACCTCGCTTCCCCGCAAGGTCTGGATCGCTATTCCGCACAAGGCTCGGGCTCCCCAGGTTCCCGAACTGCCTATCCGGATAGTCCGCTTTTCCGGCGTATTCCTGCGCTACGGAGTCCGGGACACGACCTTCGAGGGGGTTCCCGCGCGCATCACGAGCCCTGCCCGCACGGTGGTGGATTGCTTCCGCTTCCGCAGGCTGTTCGGCATGCACGTCGCGCTCGAAGCGCTGCGCGACGCTCTCTACGACCGCAAGGCGACCGCCGATCAGATCTGGCGTGCAGCCGAAGTGTGCCGCGCGAAGTCGCTCGTTGGTCCGGTTCTGGATGCCTTGTCCGCATGATGGCTTGACGAGGAGTCCACCATGCTCCCGGCCGAATTCACGCGCTTTTCTCAACCTCAGCTCCAAAACGGAAAGTTGATCTCAACTCACGTCCGCGCTTCATCCAGACATGCGCCGCGGACCCAGCGCATGCGCGACGTGTCCCATTTGCCCACTCTCAGCGGCTCCAAATGGGCTAGGCTCACGACGGTGATTCGGTCGACACCCCCGCCATCCGCATTCCCGATGTCGTATCCAGCGTCGCGCGTCCACCCGCCAACTCGACTAACGCCAACATCAGGCACCGGGTTTCCGTGACCGCCAACCGTCCTGCTGGACTGCCTGACTTCGACAGGCCCCCCTTGGTCGAAGTTGCCTTGTCGCTGCAGTTCGAACCGCTGTCCAAACTGACGACGGCGCACATTGGTTTGCTCTGGGAGAAGTACCGGGCACATTTGCCGGGAATCCAAGAGCATCCTCCCCTGGATCCGGTGCTGGAGAACTTCGACCCGCCACGGCCGCCCCAGGTCGAAATCGCCTTCGGAAATAAGCCGCCCATGCCCCGCGTTTGGTTCTTGAGCGAGGCAAATGCCGAGTTGGTCCAGGTTCAGAACGACCGGTTCATTCACAACTGGCGCAAAGCTGGTACGGACGCCACATATCCTCGGTACGAGAAGATTCGTGATGAGTTTTGGGAGGAAGTCCGGACTCTCGCCCAATTCCTTGACGAGGAGAAGCTTGGCGAACTCGCGGTCAATCAATGTGAAATCACATATGTCAATCACATCGATTACGGGGCAGTTCCAGTCGATCCCGATGAGGTCTTTGCAAATTGGCAGGCTCTACAAGCTACTGCGTTCTTGCCGACACCTGAGGACATACTGCTGCGCTGGCGATTCCGCATGCCAAACGAGATCGGACGCCTGCACGTGATGGTGCAGCCTGCCTTGGATTCGAACCGACAGCGAATTTGGACCATGAACCTGATGGCGCGAGGCCGTCCACTGGGAAAAGGCATCGATGGGGCTTTCGGATTCTTTGACGTCGGTCGCGAGTGGATCGTTCACGGCTTCACCGATCTGACGAGTCAACTTATGCATCGCCACTGGGGGAGACGTGATGCTGAAACCAGTTAACTGCTATCAGGACGATCTAACCCAGCCGATCAGCTCATGGGACAGGCACGCACAGGTTTGGGATGCCTCGGATGAGCTCGCCAGTGCTACTCTCCGAACGGCTGCAGCGCAGTTGATGGCTGCCTCACGCCTGCGAGTCACCATAGAGGCGCAGCATTTCGTACCGTCGGAACCGATCCAGGAAGCGATCCGTCAAGCATCGGCACTAGCTCGACTCCCGGACGGTTGGAACGCATACAACGCAAAACCCGTATCGCTGGCGGCCGTGCGCAATGCGATCAGCTTCTTGCTCCAATCCGCATCGGCGAATCCGAACCTGGCCGCCCCGACGGCCGTACCCACGGTACGCGGTGGGCTTCAGCTCGAATGGCACCAGAACGGGATTGATTTCGAAGCCGAATTCAGTCCCAACAACGCCGCCTCGTGGTATGCGGAGGATCGAGAGTCGGGGGAGATGATTGAAGAAGCTATAGCGGGCCACGAGGATTCGATCCAGCATTGGTTGGAACGCGTTTCTGATTGATCCAGTGGCACCCACGGACAAGTGCAACAAACACTTTCCGGACGACGGAAGGGTCGCTGACGAAGTTCGGCTGCTCCGGCGGATTCCCCCGTGGCATTTTGTGGCTGACGCCAATGATGACACCTACAGGCCTTCCTCGGCTGCATTCGATGACGACGCCGACGGCGATCCCATGTCGGTTTACCGCGCTGATGTGATCGATGCCGAAGGTGGCCAGCCTGCGCGTGTCATGATCGGCCATGATGACTTCGGCTTGGTGTCCCTTGCCGCTGGAACAGTACGCAAGAAGGATCAAACGGTTTATCCGGCCCCTGTGCCCGGGGAAACATCACATACCAAGGTATGCGGGCGGAAGGCGAAAGGAACACGCAGGCACTTTGCTCGACTGTCCGAATGGGTCATCCCTCCGCCAGCGTAGCTGAGTCTGGCTAGGGAGAGCCCGGCTACGCAGGCTTGGCCAAGGAGCCGACTGGAGCTTCTGTTTCGCACCGGGAGGCGAGGGGTAGTAAGGTGATACGCCTGAGCGAGCAGAGCGAACTGCGGCGATTCCGGCGGTATCCGAAATACAAGGATTCGGGCATCGAGTGGCTCGGCCAGATTCCGGCGCACTGGGGAACGACACGGGTGGCAGACCAGTCCACGCTAATCAATGGCTACCCATTCGATTCTGCGCTGTTCACCCTGGATGACGGCATGCCGCTTGTCCGCATCCGTGACCTGCACGCAACAGACACCGTGGTGAGATTCACCGGCAAGCCGGTTGCAACAGCGCGTATCACGACAGGCGACATCTTGATTGGGATGGATGGGGATTTCGATGTGGCGCGCTGGCAAGGCGACGATGCGCTGCTAAACCAACGCATGTGTTGCGTGCGCCCTCGCCACTCCATTAGTGGGCAGTTCATGTTCCATTGCCTTCCCTTTCCCCTGAGGATCATCAACGACCTCACACATTCAACGACCGTCAAACATCTGTCTTCGTTCGATGTCAAGAAGGTCGCGATCCCACTTCCCCCCGACGACGAACAGACTGTTGTCGCGAGCTTTATCGATCGTGAGACGGCGAAGATCGATGCGCTGGTGGCGAAGAAGGAAAGCCTGATCGAGTTGCTTCAGGAGAAGCGCACCGCCCTCATCACCCGCGCCGTCACCCGCGGTCTGGACACGTTCACACCCATGCGCGCCACACGGTCCCATGCGTTTCCCGCTGTTCCCAAGGACTGGACACTGTGGAAACTGCGGCGTGTTATCCGGCAGGTCAAGCGTCCAATTGTCGTTGAGCCCGACACGGAATACCAGGAGATCGGAATTCGTTCATGGGGCAAGGGCGTTTTTCACAAGGACGGTGTCAGAGGAGCCCTTCTGGGCGAGAAGAATGTGTTCCGACTCGAGCCCGGCGATTTCGTGCTGAACATCGTCTTCGCATGGGAAGGTGCCGTGGCGGTGATCTCTGGCAACGAGGCGGGGATGGTTGCATCCCATCGCTTTCCGACCTTTCGTTCGTCTGACGAAGTGGACCTCGACTATCTCCTTATGGTCCTCCAGAGTGACCACGGTCGCCGCTTGATGGAGATCAACTCCCCAGGCGCAGCGGGTCGCAACAAGACGCTGCGCATTGGCCAGTTCCTCGATGAAGAACTTCCGCTTCCCGCTCCGGGGATGCAGCGAGCAATCGTTGCAGCGTTCAGAAACAAAGAGTGGCAGCTTACTGCTCTAGCCTCTAGGGTCCGACAGGCCATCGACCACCTCAACGAATACCGCACCGCCCTGATCTCCGCCGCCGTCACCGGCAAGATCGACGTGCGAAACGAAGCCGCATGACCGTCGAGATCTCCGAGCGCGCGTTCGAGGACGCCATCGAGCGCGCTCTCCTGCGGTGCGGCCCCGACGCCTACCCGGACGAACCCGCCGGAGTTCAGGAACCGCCGCCGGAGTAAGGAGACGATCCCCTACCCGGCAGCTTCCACAAGCGCCGTTCGTCCGACTACGACCGCGGGCTCTGCCTGGTCCCGGCCGACGTCGTCGACTTCCTCCTGGCCACCCAACCAAAGGAATGGGCGAAGCTCAAACAGCACTACGGCGCCGACCTCAAACCGCGCTTCCTCGGCCGGCTCTCGCGCGAGATCGCCCGCCGGGGAGCGCTCGACGTGCTGCGCAACGGCGTCAGGGACGCGGGCTGCAAGTTCCAACTTGCCTACTTCCGTCCCGCGAGTGGCCTCAACGAAGAATCACAGCGCTTGCACGGAGCCAACCTCTTCGCGGTAGTCCGCCAGCTCCACTTCAGCGAGAAGACCGAACAGAGCCTCGACCTGGTGCTCTTCCTGAACGGCGTCCCGATCTTCACCGCCGAGCTCAAGAACCCGCTCACCGGACAGGACGTCTCGGACGCAATTCGGCAATACCGGGAGGACCGTGACCCGCGCGAACCGCTCTTCGGCTACGGGCGCTGCCTCGCGCACTTCGCCGTGGATCCGGAACAAGTGTTCGTGACCACCCAGCTCGCCGGGGCCAGGACCCGGTTCCTCCCGTTCAACCAGGGCCGCTTCGGCGGCGCCGGGAACCCGCCGATTTCTCCGACCCGCACCGGTTACCCCACGGACTACCTCTGGGAGCGGATCTGGGCGCGGGACAGCATCCTCGACCTGATCCGCCAGTTCATCCACGAGGTCGAGGAAGAGGACGACCGCGGGCGAAGGACCGGCAAGCACTTCCAGATCTTCCCGCGCTACCAGCAACTCGACTGCGTCCGCCGGCTCGTCGGACACGCGCGG
>MPMW01000072.1 GCA_002238705.1 Acidobacteria bacterium bin61
TGCGGAGCACCGCGAACCGCAGCCCACCCCCTCCGTAGCCAATCCTCAGTCCCACTCCCACCGCTCACCCTGCCGGATGGTGTCCCGGCGCGCCAGGAAGTAGGCAAGTCCCAGGCAGATGCCGAAGAACAGCCCGATCCCGTGAGCGCGGTAGCTCACTTCGGGGCGGATCGAGGTCGGGACGAGGACGACCAGAAAGAAGCCCACCACGCGGACGATCCGTTTCGCCACCGAAAGCCGGCGCTCCACCAGCACGTAGAGCGTGAGCCAGGCGCCGGCAAGCAGGTAGAGCATTCCGGACGCCCCCACCACCCGGATGTTCGGCGGATATCCCTCGAGCGTCACCGCGAGCGCAATCGCCGAGAGCGGCACCGCGCTCCACGGATAAAGGCTCGATCCGAAGGCGCCGTACGAGAGGTAGATCAGCCAGGTGAGGAAAACCGCATTCGAGAGAAGGTGAATCGGGTCGGCGTGGGCGGCCATGGCCGTGACGAGGCGCCAGGTCTCGCCCTTCTCGAACACGGTTTCGCCGCTTGCCGGGAGCGCCGCCGCGAACCCCGGCGGTCCCCACCAGTAGAGCAGGCTCGTGACCAGCAGGATCCCGAGCGTCCACCCGACGGCAAGCGCCGCGTCCTTCCCCGGTTTCTTCGAGAGGATGGTGGAAACGACGTGCGGCTGGGAGGCCGCGGTCTCCGGCGCTCCGCTCCCGAACCTGCCGAAGAAGACACCCCGGAAGGCGCCGGGCCGGTCCTCTTCCAGGTCCGGCTCGTCCTCCGGCGCATCCGAGGCCTCGAGCTGGGTGAACTCGTCGCTCTCCCACAGCTCTTCGGCGCCCGTTTCGACCTCGGGATCGGCTGATCCCTCCTCCGGCAGCGCATCGGGTTCGGGGACCTCGCGGAACCGCTCCTCCCCATAGGGGCCGGAGCGGACCTCCCCGGGGGGCCACCTCGGTTTCCTGCGCCGCCAGAAGGTCACGAGACAGTATTCTCCGCGCCCCGGCCTGCTGCCCGGCCTGCGCGCTGCTCCGTATTCAAGCGGCCCGCGGCCGTTTCTCCCATCCGGACCGCCGGATTTCGATTCGTATCGTCATGCCAAAACGTATTGCTCTCGCCTATTCCGGCGGACTTGACACCTCCTGCGCCATCCCCTGGCTCAAGGAAAACTACGACGCCGAGGTTCTCGCGGTCATGGCCGACGTGGGTCAGAACGAGGACCTTCAGGCAGCTTCGGACAAGGCCATCGCTTCCGGGGCATCCGCGGTGTTCGTCGAAGACCTGCGCGACGAGTTCGTCGGCAGCTACGTCTTCCCGGCGGTGCGGGCGGGCGCCGTCTACGAGGGCCGCTACCTGCTCGGCACCTCGCTCGCCCGTCCGACGATCGCGAAGTACCAGGTGGACATCGCCCGGCAGGAAGGCGCCGACGCCGTGGCCCACGGTTGCACCGGCAAGGGCAACGACCAGGTGCGTTTCGAGCTCGCGTTTCATGCCCTCGCTCCCGATCTCGAGGTCATCGCCCCCTGGCGTCTTTGGGACATCCGCTCCCGGGAGGACGCCCTCGCCTACGCCGCGCGCCACGGGGTGCCGGTCGAGCAGAAGACCGGCGACCTCTACAGCCGCGACCAGAACCTGTTGCACCTGAGCCACGAGGGAGAGGATCTCGAGGATCCCTGGAACGCTCCTCCCTCCAGTCTCTACCGCATCACCCGGAACCCCGACCAGACCGCGGCCGAGCCCGAGACCGTCGACGTCGGTTTCGAGCGCGGCGTCCCGGTCTCCGTCGGCGGCGAGCGGCTCGGGCCGGGCCCCCTGCCCCCCCGCCCCGACGGACCGGGCGCCCCGGGCCGGCCGCCCTGCTCACCCGGCTGAACGAAGCGGGGGCCCGGCACGGCGTCGGCCGGGTGGACATCGTCGAGAACCGGCTCGTCGGGATGAAATCCCGCGGCGTGTACGAGACCCCGGGCGGCACGATCCTCCACGAGGCGAAGGCGGCGCTCCAGAGCCTCACCCTGGACCGGGCGACCGACCATTTCGCCGCCTCCGTGGCGCTCCGCTACGCGGAACTCGTCTACGACGGCAAGTGGTTCTCCGCGCTTCGCGAGGCCCTCGACGCCTTCTTCCGCGAGGCGCACCGGAACACGACCGGGACGGTGCGGGTCCGCCTCCACCGGGGCGTCGCCCAGGCCGTGGGACGCCAGAGTCCCAAGACCCTCTATCGGGAGGATTTCGCGACCTTCGGCGCCGACGAGGTGTACCGGCAGTCGGATGCGGAGGGGTTCATCCGCCTCTTCGGTCTTCCCGAGCGCATCCGGCATCTCTCCGGTGTGGACGCGCCCGGCGAGGAGTCATGAAGCTCTGGGGCGGGCGGTTCGCCGCGCCGCCGGCGGACGCGCTCGACCGGCTGGGGGGATCCATCCACTTCGACCGGCGGCTGCATGCGGAGGAGATCCGCGTCAACCAGGCCTATGCGCGCGCGCTGGCCGGGGCGGGGGTTCTGCAAGCGGGCGAGCTTCAGCGGATGCTCGAGGGACTCGACCGGGTGGCCAACGTGCTCGCCGCCGACCCGCCGCCGCCCCTCGACGACGAGGACATCCACACCGCGGTCGAGCGGCTGCTCTTCGACGAGATCGGCGAGCTGGCCCGGAAGCTGCCCACCGGGAGGAGCCGTAACGATCTCTCGCAGACCGAGTTCCGCCTCTACCTGGGAAGCGCGATCTCCTCGCTGGTCGATGGGCTCGACCGGCTTCGGGCCGCCGTGCTCGCGCGCTCCGAAGCGTCCGCCGACACGCTCGTCCCGGGGTACACACACCTCCAGCGCGCCCAGCCGGTGGTGTTCGGCCACCTCCTGCTTTCCCACTTCTGGGCGCTGACGCGCGACCACGAGCGTCTCGAGGCCGCCGGCCGGCGCGCTTCCGCATCGCCCATGGGGGCGGGCGCACTCGCCGGGAATCCCTATCCGGTGGATCGCCAGGCCATCGCCGACGAACTCGGACTGGCGGAAGTCCTCGAAAACAGTGTGGACGCGGTGGGAACCCGCGACTACGCCATGGAGTTCCTCGCCGCGGGCGCGATCCTCGGGGTGCATCTCTCCCGGCTCGCGGAGGATCTCGTGCTCTGGTCGTCCGCCGAGTTCGGTTTCGTGCGACTCGGCGACGCCTGGTCCACGGGCTCGAGCCTGATGCCCCAAAAGCGCAACCCGGACGGCTGCGAACTGATCCGCGGGAAGGCCGGCCGGCTGATCGGGAACCTGGTGGCCCTCCTCACCGTGGGCAAGGGACTCGCCTCCGGCTACCAGCGCGATCTCCAGGAGGACAAGGAGCCCTGCTTCGACACCCTGGACACCCTGCGCCTCGCGCTATCCGTCGCTGAGGGCACCATCGGCACGATGCGGATTTCCGAGGAGCGGATGCGCGCCGCACTCTCCTGGGATCTCCTCGCAACGGACCTCGCGGAGTACCTGGTGGCGCGGGGCGTGGCGTTCCGGGACGCCCACCGGGTCTCCGGAGAGGTGTTCGCCCACTGCGAGCGGGGATCCGTCGAGCCGCCCGATCTAAACCTGGCCACCCTGCGCGGGTTCTCCTCGGCCTTTGACGAGGATGTGAAGGCCGTCTGGGACTACCGGGCGTCGGTGGCCCGCCGCAGCGTCCGCGGCGGCCCCGGAGACATCAAGGCCCAGCTCGAAGCCGCGAGGAAGACGCTGTAGGGATCGCCGGCCTTGAGGCCGGTGGCGCCTGGGTTCGGAGCGCCGGCTTCAGCCGGCACAGCCCGCTCCAGGCGGGTGGAGTCGCGTATGGCTGTTCCCCGCGCACGGCGCCTGGGCTTGGAACCTCAACCCCCGCGGGCGGTTCTGGACGACCTCAAAGAGCCCCGAACGGCAGCGCCGTCACCCCTGGCCCGAGTGGCAGCCTGACATCCCCGGGATGGACCACGTATCCCGGTCCCGCCACGCTTCCCAGATCCTGCCGGAAGGTCCTGATCGCGGACGCCATCCGTGTTCTCGGTGTCCCGGAGAGCTTGACCTCGATGGGGATGAGCCTTCCGGCGCTCTCCACGACGAAGTCCACTTCGGTCCCCGCGGTAGTGCGCCAGAAGAACACCCGCGGCTCCTCCCCCCGATGGGTGATGGTCCGGACGATCTCCGACACCACCGCGGTTTCGAGGATCGCGTCGCCCATTGGTCCCGCAGCCGCGTGCTCCGGGTCCTTGAGCCCCGCGAGATGGCACAGGGTTCCGACGTCGGCGAAGTACACCTTCGGCGTTTTCACGAGCCGCTTCCCGACGTTCGCGAAGTAGGGACGCACCACGGTCACCTGGTAGGTCGCTTCCAGAACCGACAGCCAGGCCCTGATGGTATTGACCGCGACGCCAAGGTCCCGAGCGACGTCGGTCAGGTTGAGGAGTTGCGCGCTGCGGGCCGCCAGCATCCGCAGCAGGTTCCGGTACTGCGTCAGGTCTCCGACCTGACGCAGCGTGCGTACGTCCCGTTCGAGGTACGTCTGGAGATAGCTGGAATGCCACAGGTAGGGGTCACGTTCCGGCTGCGCAACGAGCTCCGGGTATCCACCGCGGAGGAACCCTTCCCACAGGCCGCCGAACGAACGCTCCGCGGCCGAACTCGGGACCGCCGGTGCTTCCCACCCGAGCGGGCGCTCCGGGCTTCCTTCGGCCTCGCGCCGGGAGAGCGGGAGCAGGCGGAGGAAAGCCGCGCGGCCCGCCAGCGATTCTGTCACCCGCTGCGAAAGGAGCAGGTTCTGAGAGCCGGTCAGCAGGTACCGGCCGGCTGCGGTTCGGTCCGCGTCGATCTTCTCCTTGATGTAGGGGAGCAGTTGCGGAGCGCTCTGAATCTCGTCAAACACTACCGGGGGGGGATAGGACTCCAGAAAGCCGCGCGGGTCCTCAGCGGCGGATGCCTGGACGTCCGGCGGCTCGAGCGAGACGTATCGGCAGCTTTCACCGAAGAGACGTTGCAGCAGGGTCGTTTTGCCCGATTGCCGCGGGCCCGTCAGGACTACGGCGGGAAACTCTGCGCTGGCCCGGCGGAGGACCGTTTCGAGCGAACGGCGAATGTAGGGGAACGGTCTTGGGCTCATTAAGAGTCTAAATTATGCATTATGAATGCACGAAATCCACTTGGATTGAGACTAACAGCCTGTGGTGAAACCCGCGCGAGCGCCGAGGCCCCCACCGGGAGAACCGGGCCGCGTGGGTGTTGCCACCGGCTGTTGACCCCTACCGCACCCCGATCGCCCGTAGCCCTGCCTCGAACCGCCGCTCCGCCTCCTCATCCCCCGCGAAGCGCTCGAGTCCCCGCCGGAGAACCCGTTCTGCATCCGCGCGGCTTCCCCCCTCCCGGAACACCCGGGCGAGCAACAGGTGCCGCTCCGAATCCTCGGGGAGCTCCACCAGGAACCGCTGCGCGCCCCTGAGAGCGAGGCCGAAATCGCCGTTCGCGAGGGCGTGGGTCACGAACGCCTCGACCCGGCCGTAGTCCTCCGGATGCAACTCGGCTTCTCCGAGCAACCTTCCGGATTCGTCCGTAGTCGCCTTCAGGCGTTCGAACTCGGCAAACAGCGGAGCCGCGGCCTTGGGGTCCCCCGCGCGGGTGAGCAGTTGAGCGAGCCCGAAAAGCGCTTCGTTGAGCGCCGGATCCTCCCGAAGCGCCCGTTCAAAGGCGGCCACCGCCTCGTCGCGGCGATCCTGTCCCTGGCGCGCGCGAGCCAGCGCGAGCCAGGCCTCGGCGTTGCGCGGGTTCGCCTCGATCACCGCCTCGAGAACCGGACCCGCTTCGGCGAACAGGCGCTGCTGCACCAGAATGCGCGCCAGCCGAAATGCGGCGGGGACCGCCGGGGGGGGGCGCCGAGCCGAAATGCGGCGGGACCGTCGGGGGCGGTGCTCGCGACCAGCCGGCGAAGCGGGTCGAGGGCCTCGCTGCCGCGCCCGATGCTGTCCAGCAACTCGGCATGAAGCAGGACCGCCCCGGGACCTCCGGGACCCGCTCGAAGAAGAGTCTCTGCGAGACCCAGCGCCTCCTCGGTCCGCCGCGCCCGCGCCAGGACCACGGCCCGGCCGTGGATGGCTGCCGGGTCCCCGGGGTGCCTATCGAAGCGCTCGAGGGCGAGGTCGTGAGAGTGGAGTTCGGCAAGCAGCCGTCCCGCCTCGATGTCGGCGGACGCATCTTCCGGAGGTCTCTCGATCGCCGCGCGATCAAAGGCCTCGAGGGCGTCCAGCGGACGGAGCCCCCGCCGCAGGAGCACCCCCGCGGCGAGCCAGCCGTCGGCGCCGAGCCGATCGGCGGCGGACTCCACGGCGTCCATGACTTCCGGGTGGGGAGCTGCCCCCCGCGCCACTTCCCAGAGGGCCCTGTTTCCCTCGACCGAGTGCGGATCGGCCGTGAATTCCCGGACCAGCAGCGGAACGGCCAACGCCGCCTGGCCCCCGGCCAGCAGTCGCCGGACCTCGGTGAGGGGCTGCGCCGCTGCCGGCTCCGGACCCGGGACCGTTGCGGTCAGGAGAACAAGGACCAAGCTCAGGAAACTACGGGTCATTGGACTTTCCGTCCCAAAAAATCGGAATTCCGGACCAGCCCTCCCTGGAGGTGCTAGCGGCTCTTGTCATAACTCGTTGAAACGATTGATCTTATCTTTCTTGCATTCCGACCCTGAGGCGTGTACTAGGAGGGAATAGACCTTGCGTGATACTTTCTCTCGAATTGACTTTCCATTTTTCTCGGCCGATTGCGCGCGGGACGCGCCCTCACGGGGCGGCAGCGTTCTGCCACCGCGCATTCTCTCCGGTGCTGTCTTGGCAGCCCGGATTCGGCCCTTCGAACCACGCCTCGTGAGGAGGTTCTCCATGCGTAAGACCGCAATTCTGGTCGCGCTCGCGCTTCTTGCGGTCGTCCCGGCGTTTGCTCAGCAGACGGGGACGGTCACCGGGACCGCGACCGATGAACAGGGAGCCGTGCTCCCCGGCGTGACCGTTACGGTCGAGAGCGCCGCGCTGATCGCGCCCCGCAGCACCACCACCGGAGCCGGCGGTTCCTACAACCATCCGGCCCTCCCGCCGGGCGACTACACCGTCAGCTTCGCCCTCTCGGGATTCCAGACCGTGGTGCAGGAAGGCGTCCGGGTCAGTGTGGCCCGCACCCTTCAGGTCAACGCCTCCCTCGGGATTTCCGGCGTTGAAGAGACCGTCACGGTTACCGGCGACGCCCCTGTGGTGGATGTCCGGAGCGCCACCGTGCAGACGAACATCGAGCGCGAACTGCTCGAAGCCGTCCCCACCGGACGGAACCCGTGGGTCATGGCGGGACTCGTACCCGGCATGGTCACCACCCGGATCGACGTCGGCGGCAGCAACGGGATGCAGCAGTACGGCATGGAGATCTTCGGCTCCTCCGCCAGTATGCAGAGCTTCCAGGTGGACGGGCTCAAGGTGAACTGGCCCGGGGGCACCGGTGGCTGGACCATGCAGTACTACGGCTTCTCGATGTACGAGGAGTTCAACTTCCAGACCTCGCAGCACAGCGCGGAGTCGGACACCGGCGGCGTCCTGATGAACATGGTCGTGAAGTCGGGTGGTAACGAATTCAGCGGCGATGTCATCGGGCTCTACAACGTGGTGGATCTCCAGGGAGAACCCGCCGAAGCAGGCGGCGCCCCCATCACCAAGTCCCTCGATATCAACGGCACCCTCGGTGGGCCCATCGTCCGCGACAAGGCCTGGTTCTTCACCGCCTATCGCGACTGGATCCACGAGCAGGAGGTCAGCACGCCCTCGGACTACGTCGGGCCGCAGCCGATCGACGACAACCGGATTCGCAACCTCAGCGGCAAGTTCACCCTGCAGGCCAGCGACAACGACCGGCTCTCGGTGACGCTCCAGCGCAACTGGAAAGACCGTTATCACCGGCGCGACTCACCCTATACAGCAGTCGCGGACGAACTCGCCCGTTTCCAGGATCAGTGGGCCGACAACTACATCGCTTCCTACAACCGGGTCCTGAGCGACTCGGCGCTTCTCGATCTCCGTTTCGGCCGGATGACGGGCGTGACCCCCTACATCCTGTATTCGGAGTACTGCGGGATTCCGGTGGACGAGTATCCGGACGCCGGCCCCTGCACCGAGAACGACATTGCGGTTCGCGATCCGGTTCGAAGGGAACTCTTCAATGCGGACCCACGCGGCGAATCCTGGGGTCCGAACCACCGGAACCAGTTCAACGGTTCGCTGACCTACTACATGGACACCGGGAGCGGTTCGCACAACTTCAAGGTTGGCGGGCAGGCCTCCCGCGAGTACATCGAGAGCCGCCAGTTCAAGAGCGGCGACGCTTTCGGCGAACTGAACGACGGAGTGCCCGATCGCATCAACATCTCCCGCACTCCCAAGACGTCGCACGAGCGTCTGAACACCTGGGCGGCCTACGCTCAGGATGCCTGGACGATCGGCAACCGACTGACGCTGAACATCGGTGTTCGCCTCGACGGGATCTACGGCTACGTGCCGGTGCAGAGCAGCCCGGCCGGAACCTGGACGGCCCTTTCGCAACAGCTTTCCGACGCCGTCTTCGAGGTGACCTCGGAAATCACTGGTCTGCCGGACTGGCCCATGAACATCGGCCCGCGGCTGAGCTTCGCCTACGACCTCTTTGGAGATGGCCGCGCCGCCGTGAAGGGCGGCTGGGGCCGCTACTACACCCAGATGGGCAATGGGCTCTCGTCCCGCGCCAATCCGAACGCGGGCGCCAGCGCCTGGGTAGGCTGGAACGACATCGACGGCGACCGGCTGGTGGACATTGGCCCGTCAGGCACGCTGGTGGACAGCCCGGAAATCGACCTCAGCCGGTTCGAGGGCTTTACCGGTGGCGCAACCACGGTCTATGACCAGGACGCGAGCCGGCCCTACAGCGACGACATCTCGCTCGGCGTGGACATGACGCTCGGGTCCGAGGTTTCGTTCAGCGCCACCTACCACCGGCGCCAACACCGGAATTCGCTTGGGACGCTCAACCGGGCTCGGCCTTCTTCGGCCTACACCCTCACCAGTTTCGCGTGCTCGACCTGCCCGCAGGCAACGTACGAGGTGTATGAGCTCCAGGAGCAGTACCGTGGTCTCCAGGACACCGTCATTACCAGCATCGACAAGCTGCAGACGAACTACAACGGGGTTGCCCTGCAGCTCCAGAAGCGGTTCTCGAACCGCTGGCAGTTGCTCGGCGGCGCCACCTTCTCGAGCCACCGCGGGATTCCTCACAGCCTCCCTTGGGACGGTAGCGACTGGAACAACCCCAACCGGGAGATCAACCGCCTCGACGGCGCGATCCTGACCGACGTGCCGTGGGTGTTCAACGTGGCGGGCAGCTACATCGCTCCGCTCGACATCCAGATCGCCTGGAACTACCGGGCGCGGGCCGGCAACCCGCTGGTTTCGACCGCGCGGGCGACGGGCCTCGTACAGGGGTCGGAGTCCATCTACGCCTACGAGCGCGGCGACGAGCGCACCGAGACGATCACGAACCTGCTCGACATCAACTTCCGCAAGGGGTTCGACATCGACCAGGCCCGGATCGAGTTCGGCGCAGACTTCGCCAACATCTTCAACTCGCAGAAGGCGGACGCGCTGATCACAGGCTTCGGCTCGCGCTACCTGCAGCCGTCGCGGGTGCTGCCGCCGCGGATCATCCGCGTCACCGCGAAGCTGCTGTTCTAAGCACCTTTCCCGGCTCGGCGGGCGCTTGAGAGCGCCCGCCGGACGGGACAATCAGGCGGGGGAGCCTCTCCGGAGGCTCCCCCGTTTTGCGTTCGGGGAACGCCGCTCCCCAGACCGGCACCCGCGGCGGCAGGCCGCGAAACCGGGTAGCTCCACGCGCCCGGACCTCGGAAACGGCTGGGGCCCCCACCGGGAGGACTGGCCGCCGGCCTTCAAGCCGGCAGCCGCGGCCCGAGAGCGCTGCGGAACGGGATCGTCTCACCGCCGCAGGCAGTGCACCGGACCGGGCGATGCCAGGTGATGCGCCCCGGTTCAGTCCGTGAACAGGAAGCCGAAGACCGCGATCAGGACCGTGACCAGAACTCCGAGCGCACCCCAGATCAGACGTATTTCGGTCTTGAGCGCGTCCAGCTTCACGTCAACGGTCTCCTTGAGGCCTTGAACGTCCGCGCCCAGGGAATCGAGCCTCCGCCCCTGTTCCGCGAGCACCCGGCTGTGTTCCGCGAGGACTTGACCCTGCTCCCGGAAGAACTGCCGCATCTCCACCAGGATGGGCTGGACCTGCGCGGCAACGCTCTCTGAAACCATGAACTTCGTCTCTTCCGTCCCAGTATAGGCGAGCACCGCATCCGCTCCGGCGTCGACGAGCGCCCGAAAGAGGGCGCCCTGGTCGCCGGGTTGCGGAGGAGCATGTTCGGACGACGAGATGCGGGCGGGCGGCCCCGGTTTCTTCTTTGGCGCTGGTTGGGTACTGATCTTGGCTTCGCTCGGCGCGGTCTGCGGCATCGGGACTCCTCCTGCGGTCGGCGGTTGAGGGAAGACGTGATGTCCTCCCACTTCCATAGACGAAATCCCGGCGGGTTTCTTCTCACCCGGCCGGGTGATGTGGAAAAGTCGAAGCGAAGATTCGCCCCCGCCCCGGTTGGCGCCGTCCGCCGATCCGCCGCGGTGGCATACTCGCCACCGGAGCCGGGTAAGTCCATGATGCCGAGAAACCGCCTGATCCCGTTTGCCTGCCTTTGCGTCATCGGGCTCATGGGCTGCACGCCTGTCGAAGATCCCTCTGCCGACCCCGAGGCCGCGATCCGCGCGGAGGTCGAGGCCATGGCCGACGACTTCGTGAATCTCCGCATGCTGACCGGCTTCGTTCACGAGATGCCGCTGGACGAGGCGTATCGCTGGCAGGACGCAATCGTGGAGATCCTGCCGATGGGAGAGGTGGTCGGCTACAAGACCGGCGGCCACGACCCCAACCCGCCCAATCCGAGTTTTCCCCCGGGGGGCATCCGGGCGCACCTGCTGTCCGGGATGTTCCGGGACAGCCCCTCGA
Organism: Acidobacteria bacterium bin61; assembly: GCA_002238705.1. Lineage (GTDB taxonomy): Bacteria > Acidobacteriota > Vicinamibacteria > Marinacidobacterales > Marinacidobacteraceae > Marinacidobacterium. The sequence continues at coordinate 11,038 of MPMW01000072.1, forward strand.
TCCGGGTTGACGAGACCGCCGCGGGCTTCCTTGAGGCCGACTTCGCCTTGCGGGTCGGCGACGCCTCCATCAACACCGCCGAAACCGATCTCGAGATCCTGGCGGGTCTCGATGCCGTGATCCCTTTCGCCGAGATTCCGGACCCGTACTACGACCCGGAGACCGCCTCGGTAAACCGGATGATCGTCTCCAACATGATCTCCCGCTGGGCCTTCGCGGGCGAGCCGGTCCCGATCGAGGCGACCGAGGAGTGGCTCACCCGCCTCCGTTCGTTCGACTATGCCGTCCTCGACGAAAACGACACCGTCATCCAGGAGGGCGCCATGGCCGAGTGGTACGACCCGATCGCCGCGGTCCGTTGGCTCCGCGACCAGCTCCGCGACTCGGGGAAGGAACTGGCCCCTGGCCACCTCCTCTCCCTCGGGAATGTCGGCATCATGCGCCAGATCCACGAGGGATCACCGCGAGGCCCCGCCTACGCGAGCGATCAGTTCCGGCTGGAGTACTACGGGCTCAGGGACGACGGGCCGGCGACGGTCGCGATCAACATCGAGCGCTGAGACCCTCCGAATGGTCGAAACCGACAGCTCCCATCTGCTGCAGCGGACGAAGGTCTCTGGAGAGGCGGCCAGTCTCGAAGAACGCCGTCTTCGGGCGGGCGCCAACCTTGAACCACGGCGGAGGGCTCCCGGCGCCGGACGCGGCCTGGGGAACGCGCCAAACTGTCGAATCGAGAGTGAGCCCGTCCCGCTACGTGGAGAGCTACTCGACTCTGGTCCAGAACGACCCCACATATCTGTATTGCTCGCATAGCGTCAGCACGTAGGAATCGTGGTCCGGGTGTCCCCGGAAGTCGGCAATTCCGGCTGCCAAACCGGCGCACTCCGTGAGGTGCCGCGCGGCGGCCTTGTAGCGCTGGTGCTGGTGCTTCGCGAGGGTGGCGTCGATCATGGAGCGCAGGACCAGGGTAGCGGCCAGTGGGAAGCGGGCGGCCAGCGCCTCGGCGACCGGGAGGAGCGTGTAGTGCCGATCGCCGTCCAGCGCGTTCGCATGTCCGAGGACGAAGGCGGACGCGCGGGCCAGGTCGGGCCACTCCACCAGAAACTCAACGACCTCGGTTTCGGGGTGATAGCGCTCCGCATGATCGAAGGCCCGCTCTTCCGCCTCCATGCCCTCGAAGCCCGGAAACCTCTTCAGCCAACCGCGTAGGTGCCGCGCGGACAACCCCAGATCGAAGCACGACCAGCGCACCTCCTGCGCTTCGTCGTGTCGGCCGAGAGCCTCCAGAGACTCGATCCGGGCATCGGCCCAGCCGAAGTCCGGCCGACCCATGACGCTGCGGGCGTCGGTTCCGCCTTTGGCGGCGTCAAGGGTCCGGAGCGCCTCCGCGGCGCGCCCGGCGGCGAGCAGACGACGGGCGATATCGGCGGCGTAGTGCGGCTGCGTTCGTTCGTCCGGCGGGTGGAGACGAATGAACTCGTCCACGTCGCCCTCCGCGTCCGCGATCCAGAGGAGCTTCTGACGTCCGCTTCTGCTGCGGCTGTCGTGCTCCCGCAGACGCCGTTTCAGGTGAGCCAGACCCTTCTCCCCCAGCGCCGGGGCGAGCGCCGGGACGATCGGTTCTCCGCCGATGCCCTCGATGAGGAGAACCCGTAGCGCGTCTTCGGCGAGCGCCTCGGGGTCCGGCTTCGCCGCGCTCGCGGCTTCGCCAAGCGGCTTCGCCGCTGCCTGCTGGATCTGATACACCCCGGGGTCGTAGGCGGCCCGGTCCCGGATCGAAATGGCAGCCGCGATCAGCAGCCACAACAGTTCCAGAGCGAGGGTCGGATCCTCCTTGCCCACCGTTCGCATGATGGCCTCGAAGTGCGCCTTCAGGTCGGCGTACACCTCGGGCATCCGCTTCCAGGAGATGCGCGTTTCCGCTCTCGCCAGGGATTTGAGCCGGCTGCGGGCCAGCTTCGCCACCGCGTCGGGGCTTACCGTCGCCGCGAGTTCAAGCCGCAGACGGCGTTTGGCGTTGGCGTCACCTGCGGTGAGATCCATGAGCAACCGAGCCAGCCGCGGCGCGCCGAGCGTCTTCAGGTTCTCGGCATTCAGCGTCCGTTTCGAGGTGCGTTTCTTCGAAGCTGCCTTCGCCACCATCAGCCACGCGCTCCTTTCCATGCGGTCGGCTTTCCTTCCGAGGTGCGCTGAAAGCCGGCCCAATCGGTGAACGGCCTCAGGGTACCGTTCTGCAATAGCGAGTTGGCCGTCTTGCGCACCGGCGTGAGAACTGGGCGGTCTGCCGGACCGCCAGTGGGATGTTCGCTGGGTGTTCGGAACAATCCAGGGCGGCGCCCGATCGGCAGGGCTGCGCTTGTTCGCCGGGTGCTCACCATTCTCGACGCCGAGCACCGGCAGGAGCACGCCGTAGTGCCGGCGCCGGCGATCTGTCCTCCACGCTGTTTTTCGAACCGGGCGCTCCTCCTGAGGAAGCGGTAGCCGGCCGTCCGGCGGTGCTGCCGGTGCGCGGCAGCAGGAGGACCGCAGCGAAGATTCCGCCCGCCGCGACCGCCATCACGACAAAGAGTGCGCTGAACCCCCAACCCGCGTGGATACCCGCGATGACCGGCAGGCTTGACGCCATCACCGAGAAGGACACGACGTAGCGAACGGAATAGATGCGGCTGCGCCACTCGCTCCTGGCAATGCGGCTCACGAGCACGTCGTTGATGGGGATCTGCCCGAAGACTACGAAGGTGAAGGCGGTGGCGACGGCCACTGCGGCCACGCCGGTGAGTTCGTACATGAGTGCGAAGAACACCGCCTGGAGTCCCGCAACGAACGCGAACACCGTGCGCAGCGAGTAATGGTCGACGAGATGGCCGACCACGAGTTGCGCCAGGGCCGCGATCGCGAACACACCGAACGCGTACCCGCCGATCGCGGTGGCCGACCCGGCGATGTCGGTGAGCCGCTCGTCGAAGACCTTCGGGAGCGCGAACGTCGTGCTCTGGTAGACGAGGCCGCCGAGCGCGGCGGTGAACACGATGATCGACAGCACGCGCACGAAGACCGCCCGGTCGACCGAGGGGTCTCGCTCCGCGGGCTCCGGCCCGACCTCGGCGCCCGGAAGGAGTCGACTGCTCCCGGGTCGCCAGAAGAAGGCCGCATAGGCGGCTCCCAGGCCGATGGAAACCGCGCCGGGCAGGATGAATGCGGTGCGCCAGCCCCCGGTGTCGATGAGATAGCCGGTGAGCAAGGCGGCGGCGGCGACCCCCAGGTTGCCGAACACGCCGTTGATCGCGAGTGGAATTCCGGTCCTGGTTCGCCCGTGAACGACCATCGCGAGTCCCACCGGGTGGTAGATCGAGGCGAAGGCGCCGATGGCGAGGAGCCCGAAGGCGATTCCGGTTGGCGAGTCGGCCAGCGAGGTCAGGA
>MPMW01000073.1 GCA_002238705.1 Acidobacteria bacterium bin61
GCCCGCCTCGGCGAGCGGCCACCGGCTGTGGACGATGGGTTGCAGCTCTCCCGCCGCCACCCGCGCCATGACGTCGCGGAAAACCCTCCCGACCCCCTCCGGATCGGTCTTCTTCATGACGTCCAGTTCCAGGATGTGGTAGCGGACGTCGGGCCGTGCCGCCGCCATCTCCTCCTCGCTCAGGATGTCCCGCCGGGCCATCTCCACGAAGCGGCCTCCTTGCCGGAGGCAGGCGAGACTGGCCTCGATGAAACCCTCGCCGGTGAGGCTGTTCAGCACGATGTCCACGCCGGCGCCGCCCGTGGCTTCGAGGATCTCTTCCCCGAACGCGGTCTGGCGGCTGTCGAAGACGTGCTCGACGCCCAGCGAGCGGAGGTAACCCTGCTTCGGGGCGCTCGCGGTAGCGAAGACTTCCGCGCCGGCGGCCTGCACCCACTGGATGGCGGCCAGCCCGACCCCGCCCGCCCCGGCGTGGATCAGGACGCGTTCGCCGGCCTCCAGACCCGAGAACTCGAAAGACAGGGCCGCCGACACGAACGCGCTCGGTATCGTGGCGAGTCCGGTAACGGAAAGACCCGGCGGGGCCGGCGCCACCAGTTCTTCGTGGGTCACCATCTGCGCCGCGAACGCCCCGAATCCCAGCCCGACGATCGGCTCACCCACCGAAACCCGGGAAACTCCGGAGCCCACTTCGAGGATGCGGCCGCACATCTCCCGGCCGAGGTTCCCCTCCGGGATGAAGCCGAGCGAGCGGAACACGTCCCAGAAGTTGAGTCCCGCGGCTTCGACGCCAACCCGCACCTCCCGCGGCTCCAGCGGAGGCGCCGGCAGCGGCTTGACATACGGCTTTTCGAAGACTCCCTCGGGGTCCGGCGCGAGCGCCCATTCCGGATCCTCGGGCAGCGTGAGGCGCTCCACCTCCGCGCCCCCCCGGACCAGCCGCGCCGCCTGACGGGTACCCCGCCGGTAGGCGAGGTGGTTTTCCCCGTCGGGATAGAGCAGTTCGTTCGCGAGGTCCGGTTCGGGAGCCAGCGGCGCCGGATCGAGGTCCAGCATCCGCGCCCGAAGCTGCGGCGCCTCCCGCGCCACCGCCTTGCCGAAACCCCAGAGGGTCGCGCCGGCGATCTCCCCGGCGCTCTCGCGTTCCAGCACCTGCGCGCCCCGGGTGACGAACCACATGCCCTTCGCGGGCGTCAGATCCGAATCGGCCACCGCCTGGGTGAGGGCGAGCGCGCCGGCGCCCGCCCGCCGGACGTCCTCCGCGACTTCCGTCGTCGTCGCGGTCGTTCCATGGCCGTCCAGCGAGGCGAGATGCACCACGCCGCTGAAGGGCAGATCGGTGGGCAGGCTGGCCAGCACGGATCCCCACGACTCGCGCCGTTCGGGTTCCACCGCCACCTCGAAGACGCCGGGGCCGTTGACGGACGGAATTGCGTCTTCACGCGTCGCTCCGTTCGCCAGCACCACCGTCTGATTGCGCGCCGCCAGGCCGGCGGCCAGCTCGTTCCCCAGGCCTTCGCCGTATCCGGTCACGACCCAGGCTCCGGGAGCCTCCTTCACGTCGGCCGGCCCCTGCGCCACGATCACGCCCTTGTCCGGTGTCACCGAGGTGTCCGACTCGTCCACCCCCAGGACCTCGGCGCCGGTGAAGCCGGCATCCCCGAGCGCCGCTTTCCAGACTGCCGGGCTCGCCAGGGCGTGGTGCGGGCGGTAGTCGTCGGCGAACCGCCACCAGCCGTCGAGCTGTCCGAAGGTCAGGTCCATCCAGCCGAGTCCGCTGAGGTTCTCGAGCGCGACCAGGTGGCCCGAGGGCGCCAGCACATCGCGGCAGTGCCCCAGCGTCTCCTGCAGGTATCGGGTCGCGTGCAGCACGTTGGACGCGATCATCAGGTCGTAGCCGTGGCGTTCGAAGCCCTGCCCGATCGGGTCCTTCTCGATGTCCAGCGGGCGGTACTCGATGCATCCGCCCGCGTCCCCGAAGCGGGACTCGGCCTCCGCGAAGAACCCGGCGGAGATGTCCGTGTAGGTGTAGAGGAACCGCCCTTCCGGGAGTTCGGGCAGGATGGCGCTGGTCGCGGACCCCGTCCCCGCGCCGACCTCGACCACCCGCAGCCGGCGTCCTGCGGGCAGCCGGGCCAGCAGGGCGCGCACCGCGTCCCGCAGCATCCCGTTGGCCGCGCGCGCCACCGGCGCCTTCAGGTAGAGGTCCGCCGGGGTCGGGTCTCCGCTGCTGAACAGCAGCGTCAGCGGATCGGCCTCACCGCGCAGCGCCTGTCCGAGGGCGCCCCCGCACCGTCGGAACAGCCCGATCTCGGTCACTCCGTGGGGATACCGCTCCACCATCCGGTCCGCGAACGCGTCGAGATCGCGCGGCAGGTGCTCGGGCAACGGATCCCCGGATCCCACCGTCACCGTGAATTCGCCGCCCGCCTCCGCCAGCACGCCTGATTTGGCGAGCATTTCGAGCAACCGGCGGAAGAGGCGCCGGTGCTCGGGGATGACGTTCAGTTCCTCCCGCAGGGCCTCCGGGTCCACGGTGGCGCCTTCTTCCCGCCGGAAGCCCAACTCTTCGAGGGTGGCGAGCGCCCGGGAGCGCGACCAGCGTTCCAGGTCCGCGAGCAGGGCATTCCGGTCGGCGGGGGCGACTCCCTCGGCCGTCAGGTACTCGGAGAGCAACGCCTGGCCGGCGGCAACCGCCGCCGGGGTCGGGAAGAAGTCCGCCGGCAGGATTCCCGGCGGCAGGGGCCGGTCCCGCCAGACGATCTCGTAGAGCAGTTCCCCCACCCCTTCGATCGCCGAGAGCAGGGCCTCCCGCGTGGCGCGCTTCACCGCGTAGCCGCTCAACCCGCCGAGCGGCGCTCCACCCGGGTCGTAGATGCGAATCTCGCCGCTGAGGACCTCCGGGGGTTCTCCCGCCTCCGCTGCGGGTGCGGGCGCAGCGTCGTTCATGCGCACGTGGCAGAACACGCGGTCGGGCAGGCGGCCGGTCAGCCACACCCGGTCCCAACCGAACGGCAGGTAGGTCGCCGCATCCTCCCCGCCGGCCAGCCGGGCGACGCCCACCGCCTGGAAGCAGCCGTCCAGCATCAGCGGGTGCAGGTCCAGCTCGTTCCGCCCGAGGGCTTCGGGAAAGGACACCTCGGCGAGCGCCTCGCCGGGACGGAACCACACGTCCTTCAGGGTGCGGAAGGAGGGTCCGAGGGCGATCCCGGTGGCCGAGCGCGCCCGGTAATACGCGCCGACGTCGCCCCCCTCCAGCCCGGCCTTCAGTTCTTCGAGATCCACGCGCCCGTCCGTCTCGGGAACCGGCGCATCCGCCGCAACGCGACCCTCCAGGTGGAGCGTCCATTCCCCCTCGTCCCCCTTGCTGAAGACCTGGATCCGGCGCGGCGCCCCCGGCTCGGAGGCATCGAGCACGGCCTGCAACTTCCGGCCCGCTCCGGGGGCCCCGTCCTGGTCCGGTTCCGGGAGGACGAGCGGGTTGTGGAGTTGCATGTCTTCGAGGACCACGGGTCCGCCGCCCTCGGCCAGGGACGCGGTGATCGCCATCGCTCCGGAGAGCGCGCCCGGCGCTACCAGCCGGTCGAACACCCGGTGGTCGTTCAGCCAGGCCGGTTCCGGCGGGAATGCTTCGGTTTCGAAGGAGATCTCGCCGCGGGCGGATTCGTGGCGGACCCCCAGGAGTGGGTGGCCGGCAGCCTGGCGCCGGCGCTTCGGTTCCCGGATCCAGTAGCGCTCGCGTTGGAACGGATACCCCGGCACGGAGATCCGCCGCCGCTCCTCTCCCGTGAAGAGCCCCTCGAAGCGCACCGGGAGGCCCGCCTCGTACGCCTCGGCAACCGCCTCCGCGAAACGGACGCCGCCGTTTCCGGCGGCGGCGCCCGACGGCCGGCGCAGGGTCGCCAGCACGCCCGGACCGGGCGCTTCCGACTCCGGCCAGGCGGAGATCGCCATGGGCGCCAGCACCGAGTGCGGCCCGATCTCCACCACCAGGTCCACCCCGAGTTCGGCGAGCGCGCTGACGCCGCGGGCGAAGGCCACCGGCTCCCGGGCGTGCCGCCGCCAATAGGCGCCGTCGAGCTTCGCGCCGGCCTCCACGGGCCGGCCCGTGAGGTTGCTGACGAGCGTCACCGTGGGGGAGGCGATCTCCACGCGTTCCAGGGACGCCTCCAGCGCCGGGAGCGCCGGCTCCACCAGGGCGCTGTGGAACGCCCGGGTGGTGTTCAGCCGCCGGACCCGCACGCCCTCCTCCCCCAGGGTCTTCGAGACCGCCTCGATCCCGGCCGCCGGACCGCTGATCACCTGATGCGCGCCGTTGTCCGCCGAGATGTTCACCGGAAGCGCCGAAGACGTCGCATTCCCCGCCTCGACCGCTGCCGCCACCCGCTCGGCGGATGCGAAGACAGCCGCCATGGACCCCGGCGAGGTCCCCGAGAGCAGGGCGCCCCGCGCTTCGGCAAACCGCATCCCGTCCTCCAGGGAGAACACTCCAGCGGCCCGGGCAGCCGCGATCTCCCCGACGCTGTGCCCCATCACCACCTCGGGCCGTATGCCGACGCTCTCCCACAGCGCGGTGAGGGCGCACTCGAGCGCGTAGAGGGCCGGCTGTTCCCAGGCGGTGTCGCCAAGGTCCGCGTCGCTGCCGCCGCGACCGAACATCACGTCCAGCAATGAGGTTCCGCGGGTCTCCCGGAACGCCGTCTCGCAGCGGTCCAGGACCGCCCGCGCGACGGGTTCGGTCTCGTAGAGCGCCGCTCCCATGCCGACCCACTGGCTGCCCTGTCCGGTATAGGCGAACGCCACCCTGGTCCTGGCGCTCGGTTCCGCCCGCTCGCCGGCATCGGCCAGCGCGCCGAGCTGCTCCACGAGCGAGGCGGTGTCGCCGAAAACGATCCCCGCCCGGTGCTCGAAATGGCTTCTCCCGACGCCGGCCGTCCACGCGAGGTCGGACAGCACCTCGTCGGCCGAATCCCGGGCTCCGGCTTCGCCGAGCCATTCCAGGTAGCGGGCAGCCGTCTGTTGGAGGGCTCCCGCAGTCTTGCCCGAGAGCGGCAGGACCCGCGTTCGGCGTTCCCGAAACGTCCCGTCGGACCGGACCGGGTCACCGACGACGATTGGAGGCGCGGATGGGGCAAGCAGTCTTGTCGGACGGCGCGGGCTCTCGGCGCCGCGGTACTCCCCGACGATGAGGTGGGAGTTCGTCCCGGATATCCCGAAGGAGTTCACCCCCGCGAGGCGGGGCCGGCCGTTCCGGCGCGGCCAGTCCATCGCTTCCGAGGTCACCCGGATCGGGAGCCGGTCCCAATCGAGACTCGGGTTCGGGTTCGAGAAGTGAAGGTGCTTCGGGATGACGCCCCGGTTCACCACCAGCACGGCCTTGATGAGTCCCGCGACGCCGGCCGCCGACTCCAGGTGGCCGAGGTTGGTCTTGACCGATCCCACCAGCAGTGGCTGGCCCGCTGGGCGCTCCTGGGTGTAAACGGCGGAGACGGCGTTGATTTCGATCGGGTCGCCGACCGTCGTTCCCGTCCCGTGCGCCTCGATGTACTCCACCTCGGCGGGCGAGACTCCCGCGTCGGACAGCGCCTCCTCCATCACCTTCTCGAGGGCCGGCGTGTTGGGCACCGTCAGCCCGACGCTGGCTCCGCCGTGGTTCACGGCGGCGCCGTGGATCACTCCCCAGATCGGATCTCCGTCGGCCTCCGCCTCGCGGAGGCGTTTCAGCACCACGACCCCGCAGCCCTCCCCGCGCACGTAGCCGTTCGCGGAGGCATCGAACGCCTTGCACTGCCCGTCGGGGGACAGCATCATCGAATCGGCGCGGAGTTCGTAGATCCGTCCGTTCAAAATGGCCTGAACGCCCCCCGCGAGCGCCAGGTCGGCCTTCCCCGCTTGGAGGTCGGCGACCGCGTCGTGGACCGAAACGAGCGACGACGCACAGGCGGCGTCCACGGCCTTCGCCGGCCCCATGACCCCCAGCACGAAGGAGACCCGCCCGGCGGCCCCGTTCAGGTTGGTGCCGCTGAGGGCGTAGAGACAGCCGGCAGCTTCCGCGGGTTTTTCGGAGTCCACCACCAGCATGCGGTACTCGTCGTTGCTGATACCGGCATAGACGCCGGTCCGGCTTCCCTTCAGCCGGTCCGGATCGATCCCCGCGTTCTCGAGAGCCTGCCAACTGACCTCCAGCATCATGCGCTGCTGGGGATCCAGCAGTTCCGCCTCCACCGGAGAGATCCGGAAGAACGCGTTGTCGAAGAGATCGATGTCCGGGACGAAGGCGCCGAAGCGGCAGGCGCTGTTGTTCGCGGCGGCTTCGGGCAGAAGTTCGCCTACCCGCCCGATGCCGGAACCCGGCACGCCCTCGGTTACCGAGTTGCCGCCCGTCTCGAGGAGACGCCAGAACGAGGGGATGTCCGGCGCACCCGGGAAACGGCACGCCATCCCGATGACCGCGACCGGCTCCGCCCTTCGCCCGGCAGTCTTGTCGGAACCCATCAACACCCCCTGGTTCTATGCGATTCAGGCCGGGATTGTGGTCCACATCCCGCCGGTGGCCGAAATCGGGAACCCGGCGACTCTGGCGTGTCGTCGGTACGCGCGGTCGGGTTCACGAGGGTCAACGGACTACGACCCCATGGGACGGGGACAACTCCGGCCGCGGCTCCGGTAAGGTGATCGCGACCGCGGAGCGTTCGCGGGAAGCAGGTAGACCCGTGAACCGCGCGTCAGGAGGTTCGTCCATGGGAACCGCTGCCGGCGACGGGAGCCGGAACATCCGCTTCGAGCCCCCGGAGCGCGCGCCCCTCCCCGTCGCGCTGGGGCTGGGACTCCAGGTCGCGATCACGCCGCTCTTCGTGGCGATCATGATTCCGACGATCGCTTTCCGGGCGGCGGGTTCCGACGACGGCCTGGTGTCCTGGGTGGTCTTCGTCTCCGTTCTGCTCTGCGGCCTGACGGCGGCCCTGCAGGCGGTCCGTTTCGGGCGGATCGGCGCCGGCTATCTCATCGCGCCGGCCATTTCGGCCGCCGGGATCGCGGTGACCACTGACGCGCTCCGCTCCGGCGGGCCCGCGCTCCTTGCCACCCTGGTCCTCAGCGCCGCGGTCCTCCAGGTCCTGTTCTCCGCGCGGCTCTCCTGGTTGCGGCGGATTCTCACTCCGGCGGTTTCCTCAACGGTCGTGCTCCTGCTCGTCGTCAACGTGATGCCCGTCGTGTTTTCGATGCTGGACGACGTGCCGGAGGGCGCCCCGCCGGCGGGAGCGCCTCTCGCGGCGCTTTCGACCGTATTCGTCATCAGCGCCATTGCGCTGAAGGCCAGTGGTGCGTGGCGGCTGTGGGCGCCCATCGTCGGGGTGATCGCCGGGTCGCTGGTAGCCGCGGCTTTCGGTATCTACGACGGGACCAGGGTCGCCGAAGCGGCCTGGATCGCCGTTTCCGCACCCCGGTGGCCGGGGCTGGACCTGGACTTCGGTCCGGAATTCTGGGGACTGCTGCCCGCGTTCGCGTTCGTCACGCTGGTGACGACGATGCAGTCCATCAGCGGCAGCCTGGCCATCCAGAGCGTCTCGTGGCGGCGGCGAAGAGCCGTGGACTTCCGATCGGTGCAGAACACCGTGACCACCAGCGGGCTTGGCAATTCCCTCGCCGCCCTCGGTGGCGCCATGCCGCTGTCCACGCTCTCGACGGGCGCGTCGCTCGCCGAGCTGACCGGGGTGGCCTCCCGGACGGTGGGAATCGCCCTCGGGATCTGGCTCGCCGGCTTCGCCTTCGTTCCCAAGGCCCTGGCGCTGATCATTTCCGTGCCGGGTCCGGTGCTCGCGGCATATATCGGGGTGCTGCTCGCGATCCTGTTCGCACTCGGTTTGAAGGTGCTGCTGAACGACGGATTCGATCATCGCACGGGACTCGTTGTCGGCCTGTCTTTCTGGACCGGACTCGGATTCCAGTACGACCTCATCTTTCCGGACCTCGTCCGCGACTTCGCCGGCGGCCTGTTGACGAACGGCATGACCGCCGGCGGGATCATGGCCGTGCTCCTGACCGGGTTCACCCTGCTGACCGCGCCCCGGGCGCGCCGGTTGCGGACGGACCTGGACCTCGCCGCCGCGCCCCGGATCCGCGATTTCCTGACGGAGTTCTCCACCCGGAGCGGCTTCGGGAAGGCGATGGCCGACCGCCTGGATCCGGTCTGCGAGGAAACCCTGCTGACCCTTCTGGCGCCGGACGGGTCCGCGGATCGGAAGACGGGCCGCGGGCTGGTGGTGACGGCGCGCCGGAAGGGGTCCGGCCTGGCCCTGGAGTTCGTCGCCGCCGCCGGTTCGGAGAACGTCGAGGACCGGGTGGCGCTGCTCGGCGAGCATGTCGATGAGGTCTCGGCAGAAAGGGAGGTATCGCTCCGGCTGCTCAGGCATCTCTCGTCCTCGCTGCGTCACCAGCAGTACCACGACACCGACATCGTGACCCTCCAGGTCGATGCGCCGCGGTCCGACGCCGCGACGGGGGGGACATCGGCCCCGGAAACGTAGAGTCAACGCGTGTCCTGAAGCTTGTCCGGCGACCGGCGTCCCGGCCGGGCGTTTCCCGGTCCCGGGCGAATCCGCGACGGAACGGTCCGTCAGGGATCGGTGGCAGCCGCTGTCGAACCGGAGTCTCCGGCGATCAGGAACCCCTCGGCCACGAGCCAGGCAAGCGCGGCGCGCGCCGCCGGTTCCGGAGCCGGGAACGCCTCGAGGGTGGGGCGGATACCGCCCAGCCGGGATGCGGTCCGGAACAGGTCGGGCAGGGCGACGCCGGTGACCCGGTGGGCGGGGCGGAGGCGGCCCGGACACGTCACCACCTCGGCGGGAACGATCCAGTCGCCCTCGAGCACCCCCTGGACCTCCACCCGGCAGTCGGGGGCCGGGATCAGGCGGGCGGCGCCCGGGCGGCGCCCCCAGGGGGGCCCGGGGGCGCCGCCCGGCAGGCGCGGCGAGGGGGCCGGGGGGACGACGCTGCGCGAACGGCGCCGCCAGAACGCGTGCTTCCGGAAACGTTCTTCTTCGGCGTAGAAGCCGCCGATTCGCTCTTCCGCCTCGAGGGCGAGTCCCCGCTCCTTCGCACTGTGGAACGCGAGCGCCAGCGAAGCGTCCGACGGTCGCGCGAGCGCGGTCCGGACGGCGACCGCCGCGGTGAGCCCGGAATCCATCGCCTTCATGGTCCCGAGTCCGGAGAGGGGGTCGAGCGCGCTGGCGGCGTCGCCGACCGTGACCAGCGGCGGCTGCCCGCGGGTGGCGGCGGACCGCACGCGGTAGGGCGTCACGTCCGCCGCGCGCACCGGGGTGAGGGTTTCGCCGGTGACGAATCCCGCGAGATCCACCACGCGCACCGCTTCCCGGAAACGTTCCTCCGGGCTTCCGGCGACTTCCTCGGCGTCGAGCATCACCGTCACGTCGCGGCGGCCGCCCACCACCGGGGCGCTCCAGACCCAGCCATCCGGAAAGGCCTCGATCAGCGTTCCCTCCGTCGCGCCGGGCGCGAAATGCGCCGTCAGCGCCGTTGTCCGGAAACCGGGCCATTCGCGATCCTGCCGGGTCAGGGCGCCGCTGCGGCCGGAGGCGTCGAAGACTGCCCGGGCCGTTACCCGCAGGTCGTTCCCACCCGGACTCCGAACCACGAGTGCCGTTTCTTGGCTTCCCGAGCTCCGCGCTGCCGGACCCTCGACGACCTCGACCCCGGTGGCACGGGCTTCGGCCAGCGCCCACGCGTCCAGCCGGTCGCGCCGGATGAGCCGCTGTCCCTCCCCGCCCCCGGCCTCGGGCTGGGCGGCGATTCGGTCTTCGCGTCCTCCCCAGCGAACGAAGTGATCGTTCGGGCGCGGGGCATACACGGATTCGGGGATCTCCAGCCCGTAGGAAGCCAGGAGTCGCGGCGCCGACGCCGACAGGCTCTCCCCGAGATGCTGGCGGTTCTGTCGGGGCTGATGGATCAGCACGACCTGCAGACCGAAGCCGGCGAGTTGGCGGGCGGCCAAGGCGCCCGCCGGACCGCCGCCGACGACGGCCACGTCGACCATCAGGGGCGCCATTCCGCCCTGGAAAGGTCTTCTACCTCTTCCGGGCGCGTACCCGGACGAGGGCCTCTTCCACCCCGGCGAGAACGGCTTCCCGCTGCTCCTCGTTCAGCCAGTCGTCGCGGCGGGCCATCGCGGCGCCGAAGTCCTCGATCATCTGCTCCATGTAGAGGCGGTCCGCCTCCACCACGATTTCGTGGCCGTCGATCAGGACGTAAACGGGCGTCGAGTGGGCGAAGAGCGAACTGTCGGTGGTCCAGACGGAGCGCGGCCCCTCGGCGCGCACCGCGACCCAGGCGCTGTCAGCGAGTTCGAGCTCCCCGGAGAGTTCCAGTTCGAAGGGGGAGCCGGCGACCGGATCCACACCGGGATCCCCGGTGACCTCCTGCCAGACGGCGCCGTTCACGAGGACCATGAGGCGTTCCATGGGGACGGCGGAAACCGCCCGCGCCCGGACGGTGAGGGTGGCGGGGCCGCTTCGCTCGGTTTCCTCCCCCATCCCGTGGCCGTCCACGTCCAGTTCCAGCAGCGGTCCGTTCGTCGAGAAGGTCCGGCCGGCGCGGAGCCCGAGAGCCCAGTCTTCCGGCCCCTCGCCCTCCCGAAGCTGGACGTAGGTGCGGCCGGTCCCGAGGGGCGGATCGCGAGAGGTGTCGGAGAAGGTGTCCGAGCCGCCGGCCGCCGCGAGGCGGAAGCCCGCGTTCAGCAGGCGGGCGTAGATCGCCGCCGACCCGGTCTCCGAACTGGGAATGCAGTTGATGTCGAAGAAGTCGGCGACGCCGAGCGCGGCGTCGAGCGGGATCTCGGACGGTGAGGCGCCGTCGAACCGCACTCCCTCCGCGAGATAGGCGAAATAGGGGTGCGGCATCCCGACGACCACCTGGTCTCCCTGTTCGGCCCTGAGGCGCCGGATGTACTCGAAGAGCGGCGGAAACGGCGCCTCCCGCGCAGTTCCGCGCACACCCGTCGCCAGCGGGTAGAAGAGCCGCTCGGGATTCAGGAACGTCCGGTGGCCGAACGGCATCCGGTATTCCTGGCCGTAGCGAAGAAAGACGTTCTCCGTGGAGGCCGGGTGCCGGCCGGGCACGAAGCGGGCCGGATCGCCCATGGTCCGCGAGCCGTCCACGTGGATGAGCGCGTGGACGACCTCGACCGCCTCGGCCTCGGCCTGGGCCACCAGGTCCGCCGGCGTGATCCGGAGGTCCCCGGCGTGAAGATCATGAACGTGGGTGTCCCCGGACACCCAGCCGCTCGCAGCGAGATCGGCAAATCGTTCGAACTCCGCCTCCAGCAGGGACTCCTCGCCTGACCGGATCGTCACCTCCCGCTCCCAGGGCCGGAACTCGACGCCCCGCTTGAGCCGGACCGTGGCCGGCCCCGGCGGCATCTCCACGGTGAACTCCCCGGCGGCGTGGAAGTAATGGGTCTCGGTGTAGGAGACGATGCGGCGGAAGACGCCCCGGGGGGCGTGGCTCCTGCCGTCCGCGCCCAGGACGGTCGCCCGCGCCGGCTGGTCCAGGCGCACCCGGAGGCGTCCCCAGGCGGGACCGGCGCGGTCGAGCCCCGTGACCGGAAGCGGCCGGGCGCCGCCGCCGTGGACGCCGATCACCCGGAGTTCCGGATGCCCGTTCCGATTCGTGGTGAAGACGATCTCCTGTCCGTCGGGAGACCACGCCGGGTCCTTTTCGTCCCAGTCGTCGTCCCGGCTGAGCCGGAAGGGGAGGCCGCCTTCGGCGGGAAGCAGGAAGAGGTCGTAGCTGCCCCGGATGTCCGACGCGAAGGCGATCAGGCTCCCGTCCGGGGACACCGCGGGACGCGTCCGGAAGGTCGTCTCCTCGACGTGGAGTTCCTGGTAGTCGCCCTGCCCTTCGATGCGAAAAACCCCGCCGGTCCCCGGGTAGTCCGACCGGTTGGAGACGGCCACCAGGAAGTCTCCCGGGAGTCCCTTCCCGAAGTCCGGGCCGGGATCGGGCTGGATCTCGTTCGAATCACCGCCCCAGACCAGGGTGTCCGCCCCGTCCGGGCCCACCATCCGGATGTCGAAACTGCCGGACTGCGCCGCGGAATAGACGACGGCGCCGCCAGCGGCGGCCCGCGGGTGGAAGTCCATCGCGGGATGGCTGGTGAGGCGTTCGGGCGTCCCGCCCGCGCTGGCCACCCGCCAGATGTCCAGATTCCCGCCGGTGTCGCGGGAGAAGACCACCGACTCGCCGTCGGGAGCCCAGTCCGGCTCGAAGTCGTAGGCGGGTTCCGCGTCCTCCGGCCCGCCGGTCAGTTGGCGTGCTTCCCCGCCCGCCGCGGGCATCACCCAGAGCCGCCCGTCGAGAGCGAACGCGATTTCGCTCCCGTCGGGGGACCAGGCGGGGTACGCCGGCCACGACGTGACGCGGGGCACGAGGTAGTTCTCGACCCGAATCTGTCCTCCGGCCACCGCCGGATAGCGCAGGGTGCTCATTTGAACGCCCTCGCCGGGCGCTCCCCACAGGAATCCCGCCAGGATGGCGGCGATGGGCGCTCCTCTCGTCAGGTCGCGAGGATCTGGCAAGAATCGGCGTCTCCGTGGGCCCGGGTCACCTCCGGCTGGATCGTCACGTGGCGGATGCCGAAACGGTCGCGCAGCAGTTGGGTCGCGCTCTTCAGAATGGCGTCCGTCGGCGTATTGGCCTCGATGTCCGCGTGGCAACTCAGCGAGACGAAACCGCTGTTCACCGTCCAGATATGGAGGTCATGGATCCCGCGGATGCCGGGCAGCGAAAGCAGCCCGGTACGCACCGCCTCGCCGTCCACGTCGGCGGGCGTGGCGAGCATCAGCACCGAAATGCTGTCGCGCAGCAGCCGCGCTCCCGAGAGGACGAGCAGGCCGGCAATTCCCAGCGAAACGAGGGAATCCACCGTCGTCCACCCGGTGAAATAGATGACGATGGCTGAGGCGATGACCCCGGCCGAACCGAGCGTGTCCCCGAGGACATGCAGGAAGGCGCCCCGGATGTTCAGGTTGCTGTGTTGATGATGGCCCAGGATCTTGAGCGCCACGAGGTTCACCACGAGGCCGATGATCGCGATGATCAGCACCGGCACCGCGGAGACTTCGACCGGATGACCCAGCCGGCCGATCGCGCGGGAGCCGACCCAGCCGGCGATACCCAGCAGGAACAGCGAGTTCAGCAGCGCCGCCAGCACCTCGGCCCGGTGGAAACCGAACGTGCGGCGGGCCGTCATCGGACGGGTGGCCAACCAGGCAGCGAGGAACGAAACGCCGAGCGCGGCGGCGTCGCTCAACATGTGCCCGGCATCGCCCTGGAGAGCGAGGCTGTTGGCGAGGATGCCGCCTACGAACTCAACGACCGCGATCGCCAGCGTGCAGACGAGGGCGGCGCCCAGCGCCCACCGCGAAGGCAATTTCCCACCGTGTGCAGGGGCCAGCGCGTCGTGATGATGGTGATGCGACATAACCCGGTTCTGTCTGCTGGTTCCTCCTTAAGTATCGCTTACCCCACCGGTTAGAATGGAAACCGATCCCTGACAGCCACCGCCGGTGGCGGACCCATTCCCTGGAGCAAAGCTAAGTATGGCCGATGGCAAGGCGCTGGAACTGACAAGCGACAATTTCGATCAGACGGTGGGCGGCGACCAGCCAAGCCTCGTGGACTTTTGGGCCGAGTGGTGCGGCCCCTGCCGGATGATCGCTCCGGCGATTTCGGAACTGGCCGATGACTTCGAGGGCCGGGCCGTGGTCGGCAAGGTGAACGTCGACGATGAACCCCGGATCGCCGAGAAATTCCGGGTGCGTTCCATCCCGACCCTCCTCTTCTTCCAGAAGGGAGAGGTCGTGGGACAGATCGTCGGAGTCCAGTCGAAGGCGAAACTGGCCGCCCGCCTCGAAGCACTGATCGGTTAGCGGCCACCCGGCCAGCGGCGGTGGCGGAACCCAGGCGGCGTTCAAGCGGCGATGCATCCCGGCTGAACCGCGCCGCTCTGCGGCGCTCGGCGTTGCGTTTCGGTCGAAATACGCCCGGTATTCCTCCCTCACGCGCCTTGTCGGCCGGGCGCCTCCGCTCTCGGCGCTCACCCGGGTTCCACCACAGGCCGCTAACCCGGACTTCTCATACTCCGCGTCACCCTGGCGTTCGCAACGCGGACGCTCTTGAACGTGATTGGCGTGATCCGTTCCGCGGCCCTCTCGGGCCGCGGGTGCCGACTGAAGTCGGCGTTCCAAGCCGTTTTGGCGGTGAAGGCGATGTGCCTGGTGCGGTTCCGCGACGCTGCGCGCCGTTCGGTGCATCCAGGCTGGCGCCTGGTGGAGAAACCACCGCGACAGAGTGGGTTACGACCCATTGCGGTCCGTCCCGGGCTGTGCGTATGAGAAGTCCGGGTTAGC
>MPMW01000074.1 GCA_002238705.1 Acidobacteria bacterium bin61
GTTCGGTGCGTCCAGGTTGGCACCTGGTGGAGAAACCACCGCGACAGAGTGGGTTACGACCCATTGCGGTCCGCCCCGGGCCGTGAGTATGAGAAATCCGGGCCAGCGTTGCGGCCGCATCAGGATGCGGCCCGGTCGAGAAGTTTCCGGGCGAGCGCCGCGGCGGCCGCCTCCGTCTCTTCCACGGTCCCGGACGCATCCACGAGGTCGTCGGCCTGCCGGGCTTTTTCGAGCGGATCCATCTGGGCGGCCAACCGGAGACGCGCCTCCTCCGGGTTCATCCCGGATCGCGCCACCAGCCGCTCGAACTGCTGTTCCGGCCGGCAGACCACCACCACCAGCCGGTCGTAGTTGGCGGCGCTGCCGGTTTCCACCATGAGCGCGGCTTCGACCCCCGCCACCGGTTTCCCCTCCTCCTGGCGCCCCTCCAGGAAGGCGCCGATTCGCTGCCAGATCCGCGGGTGTACGACGCGGTTCAGCCATTCGCGCTCCGCGGGGTTCTGGAAGACGCGAGCCCCCAACGTTTTTCGGTCGATTCCGCGCTCTCGATCGAGCACCGCCCGGCCGAAGTGTCCGGCGACCTCCTCAACCAGTTCTCCGCCCGGGGCGAAGAACTCATGCGTCAGGGCGTCAGCATCGAGCATGGGAATTCCCGTGCGCTCGAACACCCGCCGGACCGTGGTCTTCCCGGACGCGATCCCGCCGGTGAGCCCGATCCGGAGCATCAGTACCCGGTCGGGGAAGCACCCCGCAGCCGCTCCCCTGCCGTGCTCTGCACCGCGAACCAAGACCGGCGGATCTGTGTCACAAGCACCTCAAGCCCGCGACTGGCGCGCTACCGCCAGGGCGACGGTGTTCGCGAGCAGCATGGCGATGGTGAGCGGCCCGACCCCGCCCGGAACCGGGGTGTACGCCGACGACCGTTCCCGCATCGCCACCGGATGGACATCGCCAACCAGGGTGTAACCGTTCTTGCGGAACCGGGCCAACCGTTTCGGATCTTCGCCGAAGAAGTCGCGAACCTGCGCTTCGGTCTCGGCGCGGTTCATCCCCACGTCCACGACGACGGCGCCTTCGCGGATCCCATCCGCTCCCACCATCGCGGCACGGCCGATGGCGGTGCAGAGAATGTCCGCTTCGCGGCACACGGCGGGCAGATCGCGCGTTCGCGAGTGGCAGACCGTAACCGTGGCGTGCTGGTGGAGGAGGAGCAGCGCCAGAGGTTTGCCCACGATGTCGCTTCGTCCGACGACGACCGCCCGCGAACCCTTCACCGGAATTCCCTCACGGCGGAACATCTCCATGATTCCGGCGGGAGTGCAGGGGCGCGGGCCCGGAAGGTTGGCCACCAGTCGTCCCACGTTCTCGGGATGAAATCCGTCCACATCCTTCTCCGGTCGAATGCGGGCCAGGAATTCCGACGCATCAAGCCCCCCCGGCAGCGGAAGCTGCAGCAGGATCGCATCCACCGCATCGTCCTGATTCAGCCGGTCGAGCAGACGGGCCAGTTCGGGAGCCTTCGTGGTAGCGGGGAGACGATGCGTCTCGGAGGCGATCCCCGCTTCGCGCGACGCCTTGACCTTGCCTCGCACGTAGATCGCGGACGCGGGATCGTCCCCCACGAGCACGACCGCGAGTCCGGGCGGACGGCCACAGCGGGCGAATTCGCGAGCCGCCTCCGCGGCGTCGGCGCGAATTGCGGCGCCGATCTTCTTTCCGTCGAGGATCTTCCCTGCCATCAATCTCTCCTCAATGACTTGTAGTTGACGAAGCCTTGCTGCCGTCTTGCGGCCGGAGCCGGACCTCGGCCAACAACGCCCGCGCCTTCTCCGCGATTTCCCCGGGAGAAACACCGGCCACCGCCGAAATTACCGCCGCCGCATCGGCTCCGGCGGCGAGCACCGGACCGATTCGTCCCCGCCTGATCCCGCCGATGGCAACCAGCGGTCCATCGTGGAGCCGCCGCGCTTCCCGGACACCGGACAGCGAAACCACCGGAGCGGAGTCGGCCTTCGTGGAGGTTTCGAACACGGGTCCCACGGCAAGATAGTCGGCGCGTTCGTTCCGCGCGAGCCGCAACTCCTCGCGGGTGTGGGTCGAAAGACCGATGACCGCTCCACGACCGAGCAGCCGGCGGGCCGTCCGGACGGACAGGTCCTCCTGTCCTAGATGGACGCCATCGGCCCGGGCAAGCAAAGCGATATCGGCACGATCGTTCACCACCACCCGGACGCCGCCTCCCGAAGCGCCGCGCATTGCCGCGGACACCCACGACGAGAATGCGCCGCCGGGGAGCCCCTTCCCCCGAAGCTGGACGACCCGGATTCCCAGGGTCCCGAGAGCGCGGATGGCCGGGCCCGGGTCCCGGTCGCCGAACACCCCCGCATCCAGAATGGGATAGACGGGGCACGCCGCGAAAAAGGCCCGGGAGCACCAGGATGCCGCCCTCCGGTCGATCTCGAGGGAGTCCCGATCAGTCGAGACGCTCGATGAACCCCGTATTGAAGCCACCAGCGAGAAACTCCTCGCTCTCCATGATCCGGCGATGGAGCGGGAGAGTGGTCTGAATGCCCTGCACTTCCATTTCGGCGAGCGCCCGCCGCATCCGCGCGACGGCGTGCGCCCGGTCTTCGCCATGCACGATGAGCTTGGCGACCAGCGAGTCGTAGTAGGGAGGAATGACCGCGCCCGCGTGCGCCGCGGTATCCACGCGCACTCCCGGTCCGCCGGGACTGTGGAAGGCCGTGATGGTTCCGGGGCTCGGAATGAAGCGTTCGGGATCCTCCGCGTTGATCCGGCATTCGATGGCGGCGCCCGAGATGCGCACCGATTCCTGCGAGAACGACAGCGGGTCCCCCGCCGCCACCCGGATCTGCTCGCGCACCAGGTCGAGTCCGGTCACCATTTCTGTCACCGGGTGTTCCACCTGAATTCGCACGTTCATCTCGCTGAAGAAGAAGTTCCCGTCCGGATCCATCAGAAACTCAACGGTTCCCGCATTGCGGTATCCGACCGCCTCCGCGGCCTTCACCGCAGCCTCTCCGAGTTTCGCGCGCGCGGCCTCGGTGAGGCCGGGCCCCGGAGCCTCTTCCACGAGTTTCTGGTGGCGGCGTTGCACCGAACAATCCCGTTCTCCCAGGTGAACCGTGTTTCCCTGACTGTCGGCGAAGACCTGGACCTCCACATGACGCACGCTCGGCAGATATCGCTCGATGTACATCTCGGCATCACCAAAGGCGGCCTGGGCCTCGGCCGCCGCGGACGCGAGCGCCGGCGCCAGCTCGGATTCGTCGCGCACGATGCGCATGCCGCGCCCGCCGCCACCGAAGGAGGCCTTGAGCAGGACGGGATATCCGACCTCACCCGCCACGCGGATCGCCTCGCCGGCGCCCGATACCCCGGACTCGGTCCCCGGAAGGATCGGCACCCCGGCCTCGCGCATGACGCGTCGCGCCAGCGCCTTGTCCCCCATGGTGCGAATGCTCTCCGGGGGCGGACCGATGAAGGTGACCCGGCAGGCTTCGCAGACCTCGGCGAGCGCGTGGCTCTCGGCGAGGAATCCATAGCCCGGATGAATGGCGTCGGCGCCGGAGATCTGCGCGGCGGTCAGGATCCGGGGGACGTCGAGATAGCTCTCGGCCGGCGCCGCCGGCCCAATGCAGACGCGTTCGTCGGCGAGCCGCACCGGCAGGGCCTCGCGATCCGCATCGGAATAGGCGACCACGGTCCGCAGGCCCAGATCGCGGCAGGCAGCGATGATCCTGACTGCGATCTCCCCGCGGTTTGCGACGAGAACCTTGTGGAACACGTCAGCGGCCTGTAGACAGCGTCACGCGGCAGCTGTTCAGGCCGGCTGAATCACGAAGAGCCGGTCCCCGAACTGCACCGCCGAGCTGTCTTCGGGAACGACCTCCACGATCTCCCCGCTGCAATCGGCCTCGATGTTGTTCATCAGTTTCATCGCTTCGATGATGCACAGAACCTGTCCCTTGCGGACGCGGTCCCCGACACTGACGAACGGCTCCGCATCCGGCCGCGGACGGCGGTAAAACGTCCCCACCATCGGCGCCGTCACGATTTCGAGCCCGGATTCGTCCGCGTCCGCCGGCTGGTCGCCTGCGGGAGCCGCAGACGCCGCTACCTCCGGCGGACTCGCAGCGGCAACGGTCGCGGCCGGCCCCCGGGCGACGCGCAGCCGAGCCCCTCCGACTCGGAGATCGACCTCGTGAAACTCGGTTCCGGCGAGCTGATCCAGTGCCTCCAGCAGGTCGGCGAGGGTCGGCTCTTTGGACGAAGATGCGGGCACGAACGGCAGCGGGGCTCGGCCCGCAACGCCGCGAACGGTAGCACAAGGAAGTCCCTCCACGGCGGAAACGAACGGTCGCGTCCCTCGCCCAAACACCGGTTCAGCGCTGCGCCGGCGGGGGTGTTTCCGACGCCTCTTGACTCCCCACCGAGCGGATCCGCGGGGTGAGGAAGATCAGCAGTTCTTCGTCCCGATGGTTCTGCTCCCGCGACCGGAACAGATGACCCAGAAGAGGAATGCGGTGAAGACCCGGGACCCGGCCGCGGTCCTGCGATTGCTGGGTGGCAAAGACCCCTCCGAGCACCGTCGTGGCGCCGTCTTCGACCCGTACGCGGGTCGTGGCGTGCTGCGTCAGGATGCTGGGAATTCCTCCGACGGCCTGGCCGAAGTCGAGTGCGTCGTTGTTGACCGTGAGGTCGAGCAGCACCGTTCCCTCCGGGCTGACCTGCGGCGTGACCGTGAGTTCCAGGACCGCGTCCCGGAACTGCACCGTGACGGTGTTGTTGGCCACCACCTGAACGGGGAAGGTCACGCCCTGCTTGATCGTTGCCGGCCGGGCGTTCTGGGCGACGATCCGCGGCGCCGAGAGGATTCGTACCTCCCCCCGCCGTTCGGCGGCGCTCAGCGCCAGGTCGAGATGGGCCGCCCCGTCCAGAGCGCCGAGCGCCAGCCCCAGCACACCGGTCGGAGCACCGCTGATGGGGAGGTTGACGCCGTATCCCGGGCGCCCGCCATCCGCGTTCGCCGGGGGCGACACCCCCCCGGCGGGCCCTCCGGTGGAAAAGGAAGAGGAGGCCGCTCCGATGGCATCCGCGCCGACGCGGACGGACTGCGGCAGTTTCTTCCCGGTGTGTTCCCGCACCAGTCCTCCGCCCCACTGAATGCCGAGCCGGCTGGTGAGGGTTCGCGTCGCCAGCACGATGCGCGCCTCGATCTCCACGCCCGGAACCGGAATGTCCAGAACGTTCAGCACCGACTCGATCTCGCGAATTCGGCTTTCCACGTCCGCGATGAGCACGGTTCCCGTGCGTTGGTCGGCGACGAGGGAGCCCCTCGCACTCAGGCGATCTTCGAGCACCTCCCGCACCTCTTCCGGGCGCACGTAGGCCAGACTGCGGCTGAAGGTGACCAGGTCCCCGGCCAGTTCCCGGGCTTCGCGCTGGCGCCGCCGCTCTTCGAATTCATCAACCAGTTCCGCGGCCGAACCTACGCGCAGCACCCCGTCCTCGAGCACGTGCCCGAGCCTCTGGGACCGCAGCACGAGTTCCAGCGCCCGGTTCCAGGGAATCTCCCGGAGCCGCAGGGACACCCGGCCCGAAACCCCCGGTTGCAACACGAAATCGAGCCCGCTCACCTCGCTCAGCACGCGGAGCACATCCCGGAGGTCCGCGTCCCGGAAGTCCAGGCTGACACGCGGTTCGGCGGCGTCCGCGGCGTCTCCGGCGGTGACCGCCGCTTCTTCGGGTCGAGGCTCGGGCGAGGCCCGGCAGGCGATTTCGAGACCGGCGTCGAACAGTGCCGGGGTACACCGGGCGCCGGGCGCCGCCACCACCGTAATGCCCTCGGTCTCGTCCGACGAGACGCGTACCTCGAGGACCTCGGCCGTCCCCACACCCCACGACCCCGCCACGGCCGAGAGATCGACCCCCGGCATCAGTATCTGGAAGCGATCCCGCCAGTGCCCGTTCCCCGGGGGCCGCAACTTGCCGTCCGCGATCAGGCGCAGGACGGTCACTCCAGGGCCGGGGTCCACCTCGAAGCCGGTCACCGCGGGCGGCGACGCGGCGACCAGAACCTGCCCCGGCCGGAACTCGTAGGCGGCGGCCGGCCAAGCGGTGCACACCGCGAGCACCAGGCGAGCGGTGCGCACGGGGATCCGGAACCCCGCGAGTTTCTTCAGTGACCTCATGCGCCCTCCCTGGCGTCCACCGCCGGCCGCGCCAGCGGGCGATAGACCCGGCGATCGGGATCTCCACCCAGCCAGAAAATGACCCCGCCGTCTTCGATCAATCCCAGGACCCCGTCGAGCAGGCCGTCACCCGGGGCAGCGACGAATCCCTCTCCGGTGGGGGACTCCAGGATCGCCCACGCGGCAGCGCCCGTCTGCGCTTCGCCGTTCGGCGGGGTCCGATAGCGGACGATCCCCCGAATCACCGCCTCAGTCACCCCGAGACCGGCAAGCCCCGCGGGCCGGGATGCGTCGGGCGCGGCCTCCGGAACCCGGAACGGATCGCGCTGCGCTTCCCGCCTCCCCGTCTGCACGAGAGGGGCAACCGGACCCCTTTTCGCTCCGGCCTCGCCAACCCCGACGAATCCAACGGTCAGGAGGAGCAACGCTGCTCGCCACCAGTTCGTATGCATCAGCTCTCGCCCTCCTGTCCCAGCGGCTCCTCGGGACGGGTTCTTGTCGAAGTGATCTCCCCCCCGTTCGATGAGCCGGCCCCGGCTCCGGCCGCACGCAAGGTGACCGCGACGAAGCGGCACTGGAGGAGATCGCCCACCCCGCTCTCGAGGGCTACGTCTTCGACCAGTACGAGGTGCGGAGAGAGCGAGATCCGGTCGAAGAAGCGAAGGAAGTCGAAGAACGTCCCCTCGGCGACCACAGAAACCGTGCTTGCCAGGTACCCGTCCAGCCGGGTTGCGGGCTCGGGTGCGAAACGCACGAATCGGACTCCCGCCGCCGATGCGGTCGCCCCGAGCGACCGCAGCACCGTCTCGGCCTCGGCCGAGGTCGCCAGGATTCCGGAAAGCGACGCGACGCGCTCTTCGGCGTGACCCAGTTCACGGGCAAGCTCCTCGGCCCTCTCCCCATCGGCGCCGGAAGACCCCGCCCCGCTCACGCTCGCCTGGGCGTTCATCCGGGCCACCTCGTCCTCGATCTGACGGGCCTCCGCCAACATCGCCGGCCGCAGGGCCAACCGAAACAGGCAGTAGGCAATCGCGGCTACGGCCAGGTAGAGCCCGACCTCCGCCCAGCGAGGGGCCGCGCGGGTCATCGCGACCCCCCTCCCGTCCGCGGGAATACCCCGATCCGCTGGAAGGGCTCGGGCTCCCTCGACGCGTAGCGCAGCGATCCGGCCAGGGCGAAACGTTGTTCGGCGGGGCCCGCCACCGGGTTCGCCTGCTCGACCCAGAGCAGTTCCAGGTCCTGGATCCGCTCCGTTTCCGAGAGGGCCTCCAGGGTGCGCGCGACGAGCGACGCGGAACCGGCACGCCCGGTCACGCGGAGTGCACCGCCCTCGCGGCGAACGGCTTCCAGCACGACCCCGGCCGGAAGCGCGCCCGACAGCGCCCCGAAGCGCCCCCCACACCCCCCCGGAACACCCCGGCCAGGAAAAACCGCTCCTCGTCCCAGCGGGCGAGGCGTCCTTCGGTAGTTCGCAACTGCCTGAGCCTCTCCCGATCCGCCGAGAGGCGCTCCTCCAGATCCGTTTGCTCCTCGCTCAGGACCAGCAGGCGGCCCCGTTCGGTTCGCGCCCGTTCCCGGCGCGCGTTGAGGGAATGCACATCCAGGCCGATGACCGCCAGGGCGGAAACGGCGACGAGCACGGCCCACACCATCGGGAACCTGCGCCCGCCGCCGGCCTGTCCGACCAGCCGGCCGGGCCGCCCGGGGTGCGCTGGCAGCAGGTTCATGCGTGACCTCCGGTTCCCGGGGCCCGCTGATCGAGGATCTGTCGGTAGGCGAGCCCGGCGGCCACCGAATAGACCGGCCCGCAGTCCGGGCAACCCAGTCCGCTCAGCGGGTCGAGCACCGCTGGATCTCCCGATGCGAGTCGCTCGAGCCCGAGCTGACCGGGCTGGGCGGTGGCTCCACCGCCGCTCAGGAACACCCTTGGACCCTGACGCAACCCGGCCTCCCGGAGCGCCTCCCGCACCGTCGCCACGATGCGGTTTCGAAACACCTCCGCGTTCCGGGCCGGTCCCCCCGGCGGCGCGGGCGCCGGATGGCTACCGGGTCGGGCCGGCTCGTCCCCGGACTCCGCAACCCGCGCGGGTTCATGCATCAGCGGGGCGTGGACCCCGGGCGCGGGCACGCTCGCCAGCAGTTCCGCCGGCGCCTCCCCTTCTGCTTGGGCTACCCCCGCCGAACCATGGGTGGGGGCCGGGACACCGGCGGAATCCATGAAGACGTGTACCCCGGAGCGCGAGTTTCCAATCTCGACAATCGCGACCCCGCCGGACTCCCGGCGCCCTCCGGTGAGGTGATCCGCCAGCCTCACCGCGGTATGGAGCGCGTACGGCTCGAGTTCGATGCGGGCCACCTGGCGCCCCGCCGCCGCGGCGGCCCGGCAACTGGCCCCGGCAACCCCCCGGGGAGGGGTGCCCCCCCACCCCCCCCGCGGTAGGGAGCGCGTACGGCTCGAGTTCGATGCGGGCCACCTGGCGCCCGGCCGCCGCGGCGGCCCGGCAATGGGCCTGGACAACCTCGCGGGGGGCGGCGCCGAATACGACGCTCCCGGACTCTTCTCCCGCCGTACCCGGCGGAACCGATGCCGGGCCCTCGTAGTCGAACTCGAGCGACTCCAGGTGGAAGGGAACGTGGCGGGCGGCTTCCGAGGCCACGGCGTCGCGGAACCCGCGTGCTCCCCCAGGGCCGCCCGCGCCGCCGGGAGGGGCCGGGAACCGCTTGATGAGGACCGAACCCCCGCCGATGGCAAGACCCAGCAACCGGGAGCGGACCCGGAGCCGGGTAAGCAGGCGCCGCAGCCCGGCGCCGACCTCCTCGACGTCCTGTACCGCGCCGTCCCGCACGGAGCCCGGCGGGAACGGCTCTCGCCCGGCCCCGAGAACCGTCAGCTCGCCGCGGCTCGCCGAAAGAGCGACGGCCTTGATCCCGGAAGATCCGAAGTCAACCCCAACCCCGTGAACGGGGCGTCTCCAGGAAACAAATCGGCGCACATTTCTTCAGACGAAAACGGGCGCGAAAAATTCCCACTTCGCGCCGGAATGTGGAAAACTCGAAGCGAAGATGCGGATCGCGCCGACCGAAATCCCCTGATTTCCCGGTGCCGCGCGAACGAACGCGGGTACCGGACCTCATCTCGAGGCGCGCCCCACGCCACCCGCCGGGACGCGGCGACCTCAGTGGAGACCGCAGCGAATCGGCCAGTCCTCGAACGGGATGTGCAGGCGGGGAGTCCGCACCCCGCCGGCAGGCGCCTCCACGCGGTCCACCGGGCGCCAGTAGTCGCTGGCCGACGTGTCAGGACAATCCGGAAGGCCATGCTCGAAGTAGGCGTTCCGCCCGGGATCGATGGCCGCTTCCACCTCCCGGCTCCATTCGGGTCCCGCGTACATCAGGTCCTGGACATTTCCCCCGACGTGCGGGCTCGTCTCCAGCCGGCCGGGAGCACATTCGGGCACCGCCCCGAAGACGTGAAGCAACTCATGCACCATCACCGCCTCGTAGGTGGAGGCCCTCTCCTCGCCAGCTCCCATGGCGGTGGCGCTGCACCCCTCCGCGTCCAGGAAGACGGCGGCGACCCGGTCCTCGACGGCGGCGCTGCCGCACGCCTCCCCGAAACGGCCGGCGTAGTACACCGCGTATGCCTTGTCGGGAGACGTTCCCATGCCGTCCCGGATCGCGGCGGCAAGGTCCACGAGGAGCGATTCGGCGCGCTCTTCTCCCTCCTGGGCCGTGAACGGGAGGCGCAGGAAGGTCACGTCCGGTTTGCCTCCGGTGGTGTCCAGATGCAGGCGATGCCCAATCTCGTCGCCGAGCCAGTGCTGAATGGACGCCAGAGACCTTTCGATATCGCCGTAGCGGTCCAGATTGGTGTCCTCCACGTCGCTCGGAAGGGCGTACACGGCGTGGATTTGCGGGCCGGGCCGGTCGTCCGGCTGATCCCGCTCGTACCGTGGGTTGGGCTCCAGGACGATCAGGTCAACCGCGTCCCCGTATTCCTCGAACGAGGCCGAGACGGTCGCCCGTCCCACGGCGACGCCGGTCAGCGCTCCCGCTTCCCCCACTTCCACGACCTGGGGGTCCGACGATGCCCACACGCCTTCCACCACCGCCGTGGTGCCGTCGTCGTACCGCCCGTACGCGAGCGCCGGCCCGAGGATCTGACCGACCCGGAGTTCGTTCCGTTCGACGGAGATCTCAAGACCCCGCAACTCCCCCGCAGAGATCCGGGGCGTTCCCGGGGTCACCGGAGTCCCGGTGTTGTCCCCACCGCCGCATGCGAGCAGGATGAGCGTCAGGAGCGGGAGTCCCCGGGACCGGAGGAAGGCCCCCCGCCTCGAAGTCATGCGCGCTCCACGCACCGGTGCGTCCCCGGACGTTCTCACTCCTCTCGAATGACCTGCCGGTGGCGAAAACACGAAACCAGGTGATCGTTCACGAGTCCCGTCGCCTGCATGTGGGCGTAGAGGATCGTGTTCCCCACGAAGCGGAAGCCGCGGACCTTCATGTCCCGGGTCAACGCCGCCGCCGCCTCGGAAGTCGAGGGCACCTCGTCATCGCGCCGCCATCGATTGACCACGGGAATCCCGCCGACGAAGCCCCAGATGTAGGCGCTGAAGCTGCCGAACTCCTGTTGCACCTCCAGGAATCGCTTCGCGTTGTTGACCGCCGCCTCCACCTTTGCCCGATTGCGGATGATTGCCGGATTCTCGAGCAGGCGCTCGATCCGGGGTCTCCGGAAACGGGAAACCCTTACCGGATCGAAGCTGGCGAATGCCCGCCGGTATCCCTCCCGCCGCTTCAGGATGGTGGCCCAACTGAGGCCGGCCTGGGCGGATTCCAGGATCAGGAACTCGAATTGCCGGTGGTCGTCCCGCGCGGGGACGCCCCATTCCTCGTCGTGATAGCGGACGTACTCCGGGAACGTCCCCTCGGCCCAGCCGCAACGCCGCGGTTCGCTCACGACGGATCGGCGGCGCCCGAAGAACCTCTTCCCGCGACCTCGCTCATTTCCCGCTCGTAGCGGGAAATGGCCGGCCCCTGCTCGAGCAGGAAGTCGAGCGGCCCCCGTCCGGTGAGCAGGCACCGGCGCGCGAACGGCGGAAGCTCGAACCGGGCCGTACCCCCTCCCGGGAGCGACACCGTGCCCGCCTCCACGGCAATCACGATCTCGGCTCCCGGACGAGAGAGGAGCCTCTGGTGGGCCTGTGACTCGATCTCCACCGGAACGAGGCCGTTCCGGACCGCGTTCCCCTTGAAGATGTCGGCGATCGAGGGGCTCACCACGGCGGCGAACCCGTAGTCGGTGAGCGCCCACGGAGCGTGCTCGCGCGAGGAACCGCAGCCGAAGTTGGCCCCCGCCACCAGGATGCGCGCGCCGTCGGCCTCCGGTTGGTTGAGTGGGAACTC
Organism: Acidobacteria bacterium bin61; assembly: GCA_002238705.1. Classification (GTDB taxonomy): domain Bacteria; phylum Acidobacteriota; class Vicinamibacteria; order Marinacidobacterales; family Marinacidobacteraceae; genus Marinacidobacterium. The sequence continues at coordinate 11,625 of MPMW01000074.1, forward strand.
CGGACGCAGATTGCCCGCCCCATCGCGTCTCCAGTCTGCGAACAGGCTGGCGCCGAGTCCCTCGCGGCTCGTGCCGGTGAGAAACCGGGCCGGAATGATCTGGTCGGTATCCACATTGTCGGCGGCAAGCACCACCGTGCGTGATGCGATACGAACTACGGGCTCCATCGCTGTACCTGGTTCAGTTGGAGAGGAAAGGCCTCGGATCGGCAACCGCTCCCGCGAGGGCCGAGGCGGCCGCGGTAACCGGTGAAGCGAGGACGGTCCGGCCTCCCGGCCCCTGGCGTCCCTGGAAGTTCCGGTTCGACGTCGAGACGGCGAGTTCCTGCGGAGAGAGACGATCTCCGTTCATCGCGATACACATCGAACAACCGGGCGCCCGCCACTCGGCTCCGGCGCTCCGGAACACCTCGTCGAGTCCTTCGGCCTCCGCCTGCCGGCGGACCTTTGCCGATCCCGGGACCACCAGCAGGCGCGTCCGGGGATTCGTCTTCCGTCCGGCCAGAACCCGCGCCGCGGCCCGCAGGTCGGAGATCCGGGCGTTCGTGCAACTCCCGATGAACACTACGTCCGCGGGCCGGCCCAGGAGCGGCCGTCCCGCCTCGAGACCCATGTACTCGAGCGCCGCCCGCTCTTCGGGGTCGGACGGCGCCGGGACCGCTTCCGAAACCCCGCACGACATGGCCGGATTCGTACCCCAGGTGACCATGGGTTCGATGGATCCGGCATCGAACGACAGCGACCGATCGAACACGGCGCCCTCGTCCGAAGGCAACTTCCGCCAGCCGGCGACGAGGTCACGGAAACCCTCGCCGGACGGGACGTTCTCCCTCCCCTCGAGGTATTCGAAGGTCGTTTCGTCCGGGGCAACGAGGCCGGCCCGCGCTCCGGCCTCGATGGACATGTTGCAAAGCGTCATGCGCGCTTCCATGCCGAGCGCCTCGACCGCCCCGCCCCGGTACTCGATGACGTATCCCCGCCCGGCGTCGACTCCGAACCTGCGGATGATCCCGAGGATCAGATCCTTGGCCGAAACGCCCGGCGCCAGTGTCCCCGAGACCTCGATGCTCAGCGTCCGGGGACGCTCCTGGAGCAGACACTGGGTGGCGAGTACCTGGGCAACCTCGGTGGTTCCGATGCCGAACGCCCAGGCTCCGAAGGCTCCGTGGGTGCTCGTATGGCTGTCGCCGCACACGATCGTGCGCCCCGGCTGGGTCAACCCGAGTTCCGGGCCGATGACGTGGACGATTCCCTGCCCCGGATCCCCCATCCGGAAAATTGGAATTCCGTGCGCCTCACAGTTCCGCTCGAGGGTCGCCACCTGGTTCCGGGTGGCCCGGTTCAGGAACGCCGGGCGTCCCTCAACGAAACGGGTGGGAATCGAGTGATCCACGGTGGCCCAGGTACGGTCCGGACGGCGGACCGGGAGCCCTCGCTCCCCGAGCAGGGCAAAGGCCTGGGGTGAGGTCACCTCGTGAATCAGATGGGTGTCCACGTAGATCACCGCGGGATGATCCGGACCGGCCGGAACGGCCTCATGGGCGTCCCAGATCTTGTCGAAGAGCGTGCGCGGTCCGGTCATGCGCGCGCCTCCTGCCCTTCTCCCCGGTCCCGCCGGGTTCGGGCCCGGTTCTCGGCCTCCTTGAGACGCCAGCGGCGCTCGGCCTCCGAGGAGACCGCCACGAGCACCAGGCCGGTCAACAATCCCATGCGGGGCACCCCTTCCCAGTTCCCCTGCGGGTCGAGTTCCCCGAGACGTTCGGCGAGGCGGCCCGGATCGCGTTCGCTCCGTACCGCCTCGAGCGCCTCGTCGGAAAACCCGGTAAGCGGCGAGCCTCCGCCCGCAAGTCCGAGGAGCCGGCTCCCGGCCTCCCGGAGCGCCTCCTGCGCGGCGGCGGACAGGTGCGGCGCGCCGAGCCGCCGGGCGCGCGCCTCGGCCCGCTCGGCGACGAGCTCACGCGCCGCTTTCCGGTAGATCGCGAGGGAATGCCGCTTGGCCACCAGGGGCCCGAGCAGGGCCGGTAACTCTCCGGGCTCGTCGAGCCGGGCGAGCCGGGAAAGCACCTTGAGCGGACGCTTTTCGATCGAGGCGCGGGGCCCCGGGATCTTCTTCGGAGGCAAGGGGCGCGGAGCCTAGCAGCCGGTGATGAAACCCACGTGGCGGTTTGCGCGGCACACCGGGAGTATTCCGTCCTGGCGCAACGGGGAGTGCCTCGCGGAGGCGCGGCCAGTCCTCCCGGTGGGGGCCAGGCAGAATGCCTCGCCGCTCGAGCCCCCACCGGGAGAAACGCTCATGCGCGTGTCCTCCCGCCACCCCGCCGGCATGAAAAGCGGCATCCGCGTTTGAAGCCCTTGAAGCCGACGAGCGTGATTCCGTTCGCGGCCGGCGGCCGCGGCGCCGGCTGTTTCCGGAGCAGAGCGATAGCCCGGATTTCTCATACTCACGGCCCGGGGCGGACCGCAATGGGTCGTAACCCACTCTGTCGCGGTGGTTTGTCCAGCAGGTGACAGCGTGGACGCACCGAACGGCGCGCAGCGTCGCGGAACCGGACCAGGCACATCGCCTTCACCGCCAAAACGGCTTGGAACGCCGACTTCAGTCGGCACCCGCGGCCCGAGAGGGCCGTGGAACG